>JAYUBN010000128.1:0-4701 GCA_043740855.1 Sphingomonadales bacterium
GGTCGCGGATCAGCCCGCGCGGACCGAGAATGGCCAGCGCGTCGTCCAGAAAGCAGGCAGCATCATTTGAATCTGTCATCATTTGCTGCTTATGCCACAACCGCTGGGGCAAATGCCAGCGCAGCGGTCAGCGTGACGTCGCTTGCGCCGGGGTTCATTGATGGTTCAAGCAATGATGCTATACAGGCAGCGGATCAGCAACAGGCGTGGGCCCGTGCCATCCGCTATGGGGCCGAATTCACGGACGATGAGACGACTTCGAATGTTCCTTGCGCCGCTGGCGCTATTACTGACTGGCGCGGCCGCGGCAGCAGAAAACGCAGGTGCGGCTGAGTCGGGTAGCAAGCCGCTGTCGACGCTTGCTGGCGGGCGGGCCGGGGTATGGCGGCCCCCGGTTTGGCGGCAGGTACGCATCGAACAGCGTTTCTCGATCCGGATTAACCCTGGCACTGCTTCGATGCCACCCGCCGTGGTGGAAGAGTTGGAGGAAGAGAAGCGGGTTGAGCATGTGGACGCGCACAAAACCGGTAAGTGTCTGGGCATCACCACTATCGCGGCGGTGCAACCCGGGGACGGCGACGAGTTGCTGCTGTTCCTGCACGATCAGCGCATCATCAGCGTCAAGCTGGAAAAGCGGTGCAGCGCCCGCGCATTTTACTCCGGCTTTTATATTGCGGGCAATACCGACGGCGCGATTTGCGCCGGCCGCGACATATTGCTCTCGCGAAGCGGCACCAATTGCAAGGTCAGGCGTCTTAACGAACTTGTTCCGTCCTTGGATCGCCGATTTCCTTGACTTTCGTGCTGCCATGCGCCTAACGCGGCGGCGCTTCGCTGACCATCCAGGTTGGCGATGCCGGCGGATCCGGCCCAGACCGTTTCGCGGCTCAAGTTTTTCGTGACGCGGCTAGAGCGCAATACGATAAGATAATAGTGCACGAAGCTCTACCTTTTTTGTTTTCGCGTGATTTAATGATAAAAACCGGTATCCAATTTTTGTCATCACGCTTTAGTTTTACCGGAACACAGCAAAGCTTATGAAGTTTGCCGATCTCGGCCTGTCCGACGAATTGCTGCAATCGGTGCTCGCGGCCGGTTACGATGAGCCGACACCAATCCAGGCGCAGGCGATCCCTTCCGTATTGATGATGCGCGACATTATCGGCATCGCCCAGACCGGCACCGGCAAGACTGCCAGTTTCGTGCTGCCGATGATCGATATTCTGGCGCATGGACGCCGCCGCGCGCTGATGCCGCGCAGCCTCATCCTTGAGCCGACCCGCGAACTGGCAGCGCAGGTCGCCGAAAACTTCGAGAAATACGGCAAGAATCACGATCTCAAGATGGCGCTGCTGATCGGCGGCGTGCAGATGGGCGATCAGGTCAAGGCATTGAGCGACGGGGTCGATGTGCTGATCGCCACGCCGGGCCGGTTGATGGACTTGTTCGATCGCGGCAAGATCCTGCTGACCGGCTGCGATTTGCTGGTGATCGACGAAGCAGACCGGATGCTCGACATGGGCTTCATCCCCGACATCGAGACGATCTGCTCGAAATTGCCGGCACAGCGGCAGACGCTGCTGTTTTCGGCAACCATGCCGGCGCCGATCAAGAAACTCGCCGACAAATTTCTGAGCAACCCCAAATATATCGAGGTGGCCCGGCCAGCCAGCAACAACGCCCAGATCGTCCAGCACAAGGTGGCGGTGGCGGCGAAAGCAAAGCGCGAGATGTTGCGTCATCTGCTCCGCACCGACAATGTCACTACCGCGATCATTTTTTGCAACCGCAAGACGACCGTGCGCGAATTGGCAAAAAGCCTGAAAGCCGGTGGCTTTTCTGCAGGCGAAATTCATGGCGACATGGATCAATCGTCGCGCATTGCCGAACTCGACCGGTTCAAGGCTGGTTCGATCAACCTGCTGGTGGCATCCGACGTGGCAGCGCGCGGGTTGGACGTGAAGGGCGTGAGCCATGTCTTCAATTTCGACACGCCGTGGCATCCCGATGATTACGTTCACCGTATCGGTCGCACGGGTCGCGCCGGCGCCACGGGGCGCGCGTTTACGTTCGTGACGCCTGAGGACGCCGAAGCGATCGCCAATGTCGAAAAACTGACCGGCGGTAAGATTCCCGAATATCTGGTGACGGGCGATACGGCAACGCCGAGCGACGAAGCAGTGCCCAGCGAACCGCGCCAGCGCGGCGACCGACGGGCGCCCAAGGGTCGCGCCGCCAAGCCGGAACGGGCGCCGCGTGCTGATAAGGCAAGCCGTCCGGAGCAGTCAGCCCGTCCCGAGCAGTCAGCCCGTCCGGAGCAGTCAGCCCGTCCGGAGCAGTCAGAACGACCTGCCCGGAAGGAACGTCCCGCAGCCGAGGAAATCCCTACGCGGAAAATTGCCGAGCCTGCTCGTGCGCCCCGCGCAGATGCTAGAGCTGCCGGCGATGATGCCTGGAACGGCCCGGTGCCCGATTTTCTAAAGTTTTCGGCGATAAACGGATAAGGCGGAACTTAGGGCTCGGCGCTACCTGTTCTCCTCCCGCACGCGGGAGGAGAATTGAAGCAGCTCTAATCCGCCAGTTTTACAAAACTGTCGATCACGCGTTTCGGACCAGCGGCTTCGAATTCAACCTCCAGCTTGTTGCCTTCCTGCGCTGTCACCCTGCCGTAGCCGAATTTCTCGTGCCAGACGCGCGCGCCCAGACCGATGTCACTGCGCGGTTTGGCAGCGAAGCTGGCGGCGCTGCGGGTGGATTGTTCGATGCGGCTGGGGGTGGGGTTATACATCTGCGTGGCGGCGCGCTGCCAGCCGGGTCCGCGCGCTTCGGCGCGCTCGGGACGGTTAAGCGCTAGCGCCGCGAAAGGATCGTCGCGCTCCGACCAGTTGGCACGCCACAGCGAGGCGCCGCCCGACATGGTGGTTTCTTCCTCGACATGCGCGGACGGCAGCTCGGCAATGAAGCGCGACGGGATCGAACTCGTCCATTGGCCATAGATGCGGCGATTGGCGGCGTGCAATATGGTGCAGCGGCGCCGGGCGCGGGTGATCGCGACATAGGCCAGGCGGCGTTCTTCCTCGAGGGCAGCAAGCCCGCCTTCATCCAGCGCACGTTGCGACGGAAATACACCTTCTTCCCAACCGACCAGAAAGACATTGTCGAATTCCAGACCCTTGGCGCCATGGATGGTCATGATCGTGACCTTTTCGGCGTCGTCGGCGGCTTCATTATCCATGACGAGGCTGACGTGTTCGAGAAAATCGCCGAGCGTCTGATATTCCTCCATCGCCCGGGCAAGTTCGCTCAGATTTTCGAGCCTTCCGGCGGATTCGACGCTTTTTTCGACTTGCAGCGCAGTGGTATACCCTGATTCGTCGAGCATGGTCCGGACCAGTTCTGCCGGCGTGGCTGTCTGGGCCAGATCGCGCCACCGGGCAAAATGGCGCATCAATGCCAGCAGGGTGCTGCGCGCGCGCGCAGGCAGCTCGTCGCTGTCGAGGATGGCAAGCGCCGCTGCGGCCAGCGGCTGGGCGTTGGCACGGGCCATCCGGTGCAGCTTTTCCAGCGTCTTGTCGCCCAAACCCCGCTTGGGAGTGTTGTAAATCCGCTCGAACGCGAGATCGTCGGCGGGCTGCGCGATCAGTCGCAGATAGGCCAGGGCGTCGCGGATTTCAGCACGCTCGTAAAAGCGAAAACCGCCGATAATCTTGTAATTCAGGCCAATGGCAATGAAGCGGTCTTCGATTTCCCGCGTCTGAAACTGAGCGCGTACCAGGATCGCCACCCCTTTTAAAGCCGCGCCTTCGCGTTCCAGCCGCTCGATCTCGTCGCCTACCCGCCGCGCCTCTTCCGGGCCGTCCCACACGCCAATCACGCGCAGCTTGTCGCCGCCGTCGATTGCGGTCCACAGCGTCTTTCCCAGCCGTTCGCGATTAGCTCCGATCAGGCCCGAAGCCGCCGCCAGAATATCGGGGGTCGAGCGGTAATTCTGTTCGAGCCGGATGACCTTGGTGCCGGGAAAATCTTTTTCAAAACGCAGGATATTGGCAACTTCCGCGCCGCGCCATGAATAGATAGACTGATCATCGTCACCCACCACGCAGATATTGCGGTGGGCCTGGGCCAGCAGCCGCAGCCACAGATATTGCACCTGGTTGGTGTCCTGATATTCGTCGACCAGGATATATTTGAAGCGCTGCTGATATAGCTCCAGCACGTCGCGATGCTGGCGCAGGATGGTCAGCATGTGGAGCAGCAGGTCGCCGAAATCGCAGGCATTGAGTGCCTTCAGCCGGGCTTGATAGAGCTGATAGAAGTGCTGTCCCTTGCCATTGGCGTAGCTCTCGTTTTCCAGGGCATCAAGCTCTGCCGGCAAGATGCCACGGTTTTTCCAGCGATCGATGCAGCTGGCCAGCAGCTTGGGCGGCCAGCGCTTTTCGTCGAGCCGTTCGGCAATGATCAATTGCTTGAGCAGCCGCAATTGATCGTCGGTGTCGATGATGGTGTAATTGCTGTGCAGGCCCGCCAGTTCGGCATGACGGCGCAGCATTTTTGCCGCAATGGCGTGGAACGTGCCCAGCCATGGCATCCCCTCCACCGCCGGGCCGATCAGGTGGCCGACCCGCTCGCGCATTTCGCGTGCGGCTTTGTTGGTAAAGGTGACGCAGAGGATTTCCGATGGCCAGGCCAGGCGCGCGCGGA
>JAYUBN010000129.1:0-4681 GCA_043740855.1 Sphingomonadales bacterium
CGCCGGCGTGATGACCCACGCCGGGCACTCCTACGCCGGCCGCAGTATCGCCGACATGCGGGTTCTGGCCGAAGCCGAACGCCAGGCGGCGTTGCGCGCGGTAGCGCATTTGCGCGCCGGCGGATTTGCCATCGAAATCATCTCGGTCGGCAGCAGCCCGACCGCGCTGCACGCGGAAACCCTGGACGGGGTGAGCGAAACACGACCGGGCGTCTATATGTTTGGCGATCTGTTCCAGGCGCAGATCGGCACCAACGGGCTCGACGGAATTGCGGTCACGGTACTGGCGAGCGTGATCGGCCGCCGTCCGGCCGAGCGACGGGTGCTGGTCGATGCCGGGGCGCTGGCGCTATCGAAAGATCGTAGTACTCAGGCCGTGAAGATGGATTACGGCTTCGGGCTTGCGCTGGACATTAATGGCCATCCTAGCCTCGGCCACAGCATTGTCAGCCGGGCCAACCAAGAACATGGGGTGATCGACCTCGATCCAACAGCGCAACTGCCCGCGATGCCGATCGGCAGCAAGCTGCGCATTGCGCCGAACCATACCTGCCTGACCAGTGCGGCACATGATCGTTACTATGTCGTCGATGGCAACGACACGGTGTTGGCGATCTGGCCGCGGGTGAACGGTTGGTGAGGTGGAAACTGCCCGGCTGACTACCCCGCCAGCCAGTCTAGGATCGCCGGATTGACCTCGCGCGGGTAGGTGTGGGCGAGGTCGTCGAATTCCTTATAGGTGACTTTGGCGCCGGCTTCGGTCAACGCGGTGTTGGCCTCGCGCCCGACCGAAACCGGGAACAGCCAGTCGAGGGCGCCATGGGTCCAGAAGATTGGCAGGCCCTTGATGCGATCGGGGTCGGCCATTTCGGCGACCATCGGGTGAAAAGTCGCCGCGACCGGGGCGAGGTGGGTGAAGGGGGATTCCGGTTCCAGGCCTGAGACGAGGCTGAACGTGCCGCCGTCGCTCATCCCGGTCAGCAAAATCCGCGCCGGATCGATCGTCCAACGCTCGCGGACATAGGTCAGGATGCGCGCGAGATTGGGTGTGTCGTGATCGCGCCCGTTCATCGCCCAACTCTCGCCCAGTGCAGTGGGGGCAACCAGGATTGCGCCATGGGCGCGTGCGTCACGTAGCCAGGTCCACAGGAAGGCACGGCCATGGCCACTGCCGCCATGTAACGCCAAGACCACTGGCCAAGGGCGATCCGGGGTGTAGGTTTCCGGCACATAGAGCGAAAACCCGCCCCGATCCGCATAGTCATTATCCGCCTGCATCACCCCGGTTTCTGGCCCGCCGGCACCGGCCGCGGTGAGCAAATGCTGCAAATCAGGGTCGTCCCGCATTTCTGGCGCCAGGAAGAATCGGCTGACGGCGGGCAGGACGGCGGCGAGCGGATATAATGCTTCGTGCGCGCGCGGCGCATTGCGCAAAGCGCTGAACACGGCGCGCATGCCGTCTTCCTGTTCTGATGCGGCGCGCAAACCGTCAAAGCCGGTGAGCACGGCATCCGCCGCGGTGGCCAGCCGGTCACGCAGGCTGGCGAATTCGGCGGGCCATCCGTCAAGCAGCGGTCTTGCGTCGCGCAGATCGTCATCAGGGGTGCCGGCGGCTTCCATCACCGCGTCGAAATCAGTGGGGTTGAAGTAGCGCGCGATGAAGCCGAGCGCTTCCAGCGATCGCAGCAAAGGGGGCAACAGGGCCACCAGATCGTCGGTTATCGTCTCGGTCATCTTGCCCTCGCGCAGCCGCAGTTGCAGGGTGCCCTTCCGCAGCAGAAGGAGCAATCCATGGCCCGTATCGAGCCGCATCCTCATCGCACGATCGACGTCGCGCCGTCAGGCCACGCGCCGGCGAAAATGGCCTATGTCGAACGCGGGTCGGGTGCGCCGCTGCTGTTCCTGCATGGCAACCCGACATCGTCCTATTTGTGGCGCGACGTGATGCCGGAGGTGCCGGGGCGGTGCATTGCGCCGGACCTGATCGGGATGGGGAACTCGGACAAACTGTCGGGGGTGGCCTATGATTTTGTCACCCATAGCGCCTATCTCGATGCGTTCATTGCGGCTGTGCTACCAGCGGGGAAGATCACCCTGGTGGTGCATGACTGGGGATCTGCGCTTGGGTTCGACTGGGCGCGGCGGCATCCGGACCGGGTGGCGGGCATCGCCTATATGGAAGCGATCGTGCGGCCGTTCGCGGGGTGGGAGGAATGGAGCCCAGCGGCGACGTCGATCTTCCAGGGCTTCCGATCTCCCAAGGGCGAGCAGATGATCTTGGAGCGCAATATGTTCGTCGAGCGGGTGCTGCCCGGATCGGTGCTCCGCGGCCTGACCGAGGCGGAAATGGCGGAGTATCGCCGCCCCTTCTTGGTGCCGGACGATCGCTGGCCGACGCTCACCTGGCCGCGCCAGATTCCAATCGGTGGCGAACCGGCATCGGTCGTGGCGGTTGCCAAAGCTTATGCTGCGTGGCTGGCAACAAGCGAGGTACCGAAACTGTTCATCAATGCTGAGCCGGGCGCGATCCTGACTGGCGCAGTGCGCGATTTCTGCCGGACCTGGCCGAACCAGACCGAGGTGACGGTGCCCGGCAGCCATTTCATTCAGGAAGATTCCGGCCCCGAAATCGGCCGGGCCATCGCGACCTGGCTCGGGCGATGAAAGGTGCGATCATCGCGGCTGAACTGCCGGCCTTGCCGCATCTTGCGCTGGGGGTGGTGTAGTCGATGCCCAATCTGCCACTGCCCTTCGTGGTCGCATTGCTGTTGCTGATGCTGGCGGTACGGCTTGCGGCCGGGGCGCGGGGTGCGATGGGGCGGCGTTTCGCGGTCTTCTTCACCGGTTGCGCCGTCCTGGCCGGGCTGATCGGGTTGCGCTGGGGTGCCGACCCGCCCTGGGTGCGGCATGCCCTGCCGGTGATGGGGGCCGGCCTGCCAGCAGTCGCCTGGCTGTGCTTTGGCCTGCCCGCGACCGGGCGCGATCGGCCGGCGGTACGGGACGCGTGGCATGTGTTGCCGATGGTCGCGATATTCGCGGTCAATCTGATCTACTGGCCTGCGGTCGATCTGGCCCTGGCGGCGATCGACCTTGGCTATGCCGCCGCCTTGCTGCGGCTCGCCAATGGTGGGCCGGATGCTTTGGCCAGCACCGCTTTCGGCACGCTGAGGGCCGTGCGCGTTGGGTTGCTCGTCGGGGCTTCAATCTTGCTGATATCGGCGCTGGTGGACGCGGCGATCTCGATCGGGCGGGCGTTTGGCGATGGCGGGTACACGGCGCTGATTGTCGGCCTGGCCCAGGGCCTCGCGCTGATCGGGGTAGGCGGGGCGGTGATATGGCTCCGGCCCGGCACCGAGGCGGCATCAGAGGCTGCGCCGACCAATGCAGCGCCGGTTGATGACGCCGCCGATGCCGCGATTGTCGCAACCATTGACGGTCTGATGCACGTCGCCCGACTTTATCGCGATCCGGCACTGACCCTCGATCGACTGGCGCGACGGGCGGGAATGCCAGCGCGCCAAGTGTCCGGCGCGCTCAACCGGGTACGTGGGCGCAATGTTTCGCAGCTGGTGAACGAATATCGGATCGCGGCGGCGCAGATTTTATTGCGGGAAACCGTGCTGCCGGTGACGGAGATCATGCTCGATTGCGGCTTTCTGACCAAATCCAACTTTAACCGAGAATTCCGCCGCGTCACCGGCGCCAGCCCGACGGACTGGCGCCGGGGCACCGTCAGCGTGTCAGGGACGACGCCAGAAACCGACTGATCTCGGCATTCACTGTTGCGTGGATCGCAACGCGGTCGGCCCTGGCGTCGTCGCCGGGTGAGGCATCGGTGCAGATCACGGCGTTACCCCCCAGAAACTGTGATGCCCCAGGCTTGCAGGCCGGCATGAAGCTGAAATGGGTCGCGGTTGGGATGGTCACCAATCGTGCCGTGGCTTGCGGCATGGCGGCAACCAGATCGCGTGATTCCGCCAGGTCGGGCAGCGGCAAGGGCTTTTTGTCAGCCAGCACCGGGGTCGCGGTGCCGGCGGCAATCACCAGGGTCGGGACCGTGATCGCCCTGAGGCTTGCGGCATCAAACCCCCGCGTCACCCCTGGGTCGAGCGCCACCACCGCCGCGATGCGAGGATCGCGCGTCATCTGGGCGAGGCCGGTGAGTTCAACGTCACTGGTTTTGGTTTTCACCTCGGCGCAGGTCAGGCCTTGCGGATCGACGGCGCAGGCCCCGCGCATGCGCGGCACGTCAAAGCGCGCGCCGGCGTTGGACAGCACCGTCCAACCGCCCAACGAATGACCGATCGCGGCAATCTGGTCGGCATCGATCGCCGGAGACCACAGCGGGTCAGCCAGCAGCCCATCGATGACGTGGCTCACGTCACCTGGCCGGCCCGCCAGCCGCGTGGCGCCAGATTGCCCCATATCGGCAGTGGTGGTGCCGGGATGATCGGGGGCGGCGACGACAAAACCTTGCGTGGCCAGATCGGCGGCGAGCCAGCCGAGATTTTTGGCGCTGGCACCATAGCCATGCGACAGCACCACCAGCCGATGCTTGCCGGGGGAGGGCGGCGCGCCCTGGGCCGCCGCAAACCCGACAAAAACCGGGTTGTCGCCGATCGGGGCGGTCACGGTTGCTTGTGCCGGATACCACATCGTGACATGCAGCGCGCGTTGGGTG
>JAYUBN010000130.1:0-4643 GCA_043740855.1 Sphingomonadales bacterium
CTTTCCGCTGACCTTGGGCGGCAAGGGTTCGGCCACGGTCGGCGGCCTGATATCCACCAATGCCGGCGGTACCCAGGTGTTGCGGCATGGCACCATGCGGGCGCTGGTGCTGGGCGTGGAGGCGGTGCTTGCCGATGGCAGCATCTATTCGGCGCTGATGCCGCTGAAAAAGGACAACCGCGGCTTTGATCTCAAGCAATTGCTGATCGGTTCGGAGGGGACGCTGGGAATCATCACGGCTGCCACGCTGCGACTGATGCCCGCGATTGCCGATCGAGCGGTGATGTGGGCGGGCGTGCCCTCACTGCAAACTGCACGCGCATTGCTGTTGCATGCCGAAGCGGCGCTGGGCGATGCGCTGGAAGGCTTCGAGGTCGTGCCGCGATCGGGCTTGGAGGCGGTGCTGGCGCTGCTGCCCGATGCCCGTTCCCCGCTCGCCGACAGCCACGAATGGCATGCGCTGATCGAGGTGGTCGCGGATCGCACTGGCGTCAATAGCTTGCCCGAGCGGGTCGAGGCCATGCTGGCTGATGCCTTCGCCGCCGGGCTGGTGACTGACGCCACGATCGCTGCCAATGAAACGCAGGCCGAGGCTTTCTGGCTCCTACGCGATTCGGTAGCTCCTGCCGAACGGGCGCAGGGTCCGGCGATGCAGCACGATATCTCGGTTCCGGTCGAGCGGATGGCGGACTTCGTCGACATGGCGGTGCCGGAGATCGAGACGCGCTGGCCCGGCACCCGCGCCACGGCCTTTGGCCATCTTGGCGACGGCAATGTCCATTTTCACGTTATTGCCCCCCCCGGCGTCGACCGAGCCGCTTGGGAAGCAACCGACGGCGCGGCGATCAGCCGTGAGGTGTACGATCTGGTGGTGGCATGGCATGGCTCAATCTCTGCCGAGCATGGCATTGGCCAGGCCAAGCGCGACGAATTGGTGCGACTGGGCGATCCGGTCGCGCTCGACATGATGCGCCGGGTAAAAGCCGCGCTTGACCCGCTGGGGCTGCTCAATCCGGAGAAGTTGATCCTCGCAACCGACGGAACCGGCGCTGACAAGCGAATTTGTAACGCGCTTGCGCCAGGGCCGGCCAACGCCTAGATCGCCCGGAATTATTGCGCCACGATCCAGATATTCGCCCGACCCAGCATTTAGAACGAAAAACCACGGAGACAAAACGATGGCCAGCGTGCCGCAAACTGCCAATCTGCCGCTGTTTTACCAAGATTTGACACCGCTGAACAGCCGCGACCACGGCAGTTGGAAGTCGCGCTCGACCGACGAGGCAAAATGGCTGATCAATCAGCATGCCGTGCCGCTGACCGTAGAGGAATTTCCGCAGGCCCAGCGCAATTATCCGATCGTTTTTTCCTCGGGGACTGAAATCGTACCATTGGCACTGATGGGGCTGAACGAAGGCGTCAACGTGTTCGTCGATGCCGACGGCAAGCTGACCGAGAACGTCTATGTTCCCGCTTACGCGCGCCGCTACCCCTTCCTGCTGGCCAGGCTGACCCCGGACGCCAAAGAACTGTCGTTGTGCTTCGATCCATCAACGGATTTGATCGGCGAATTCGAAGAAGGCGCAGCGCTGTTCGACGGTAGCGAGCCAACCGACACCTGCAAGAACATGCTGACTTTTTGTGAGCAATTTGAGGAAGCCGGCATGCGCACTGCCGCGTTTGTCGCAGAGTTGAACAAACACGGCCTGCTGATGGACGGCGAAGTTGCGATCCAGCGCGAAGGCATCGAGCAGCCATTTATTTATCGCGGCTTCCAGATGGTCAATCAGGAAAAGTTGCGCGAAGTTCGCGGCGACGTGTTGCGCGGCTGGAACCAGAGCGGCTTGCTGCCGCTGATCTTTGCCCATCTATTTTCGCTGGAACTGATGCGCGATATTTTTGGTCGACAGAACCAGCAAGGCAAAGGCCCAGCACCAGTTTTGAATAGCTGATAGAACTAAAATAGCCACTTGGCCGCGATGGCCAAGTGGCTATTTCGTACGTCTTGCGGGGTCAGGCCCGGCCAGCCGCCAAACGTCGCCCGCCCATCGCGGCGTACTCGTCAGTGGCAAACGCGCACGCGGTGATGGTGACGCCATTTGGTCCAGCAGTGGCGCTGCCAATTGTGATGGTGGCCCATATTGTGACCATGCATGCGATCGCGACGCATGTGGCGCCGCGGCTTATTACCCGGGCGCATGTCACCATGATGCATCGGATCGGCAGACACTAGGTGGTAGGCGACCGGCCCCTGCATGGTCTGGGCAGAAGCAGCAGCGGGCAACCCTAGCGCAGCGGTAGCCATAGCGGCCGCGAGCATTGCAGATAATATCTTCATCGGTCATCCTCCTGAGGGAACGATTGCCAGTCTTTGCCGTCAATTCGCATGGTATCGGCGGCGCAACGCTTGGCGGTTACGCTCGTTCCTGCCAAATCATCCGATACTCGAAATCTCATGGCCATTCGCGAAAAAGCAAACCGCAGATCACGCGGGTCGAACGCAATCGCGACAATTTGCGGCAAGGATTGCGCCAAGAGGGCTTGTCAAGCGGCCCAGTCGATCTTACTATTAACGTGTCTTGTCGGCGCTACCCTCATGGCCCGACGAGATGGGTGCACCTCGTGCACCTCCTCCCTGAACCTTGGCCACCTCGTGCATCGCGCGAGGTGGTTTTTTATGTGCCGCTGTGTTTTGGCGATTCCCTGTGTTTTGGCGGTTTCCACCGCCCACCCTTATTCGGCGGCTTCTGCCCAACCCGTTGCAACGGCGACCTGGCCCAGCGCAGCGACTTCGCTCGCCAGCCGTCGCACCAGCCCGACCATCAGTTCCGCCATCGCGGCAAATCCGTCGCCTGGCTCCAGCAGCCGAGAATCAAGATAGATCGAACGGTCGATCTCGAGCTGCAGGGCATGCAGCCCGCTGCGGGGGGCGGCATGCCGTTCCAGCACATAGCCCCCGGCATAAGGGCGGTTATGCGCAGTGCCACGACGATGTTCGGCAAAATAAGCAAACGCCGAGGCAACCAGCCCGCCATGGCACGTCGTGCCGAAACGATCCCCCACCACCAGTTCGGGGCCCGGCTGGCCGCCACGCAAAGTCAACGGCGGCATCGAATGCAGGTCGATCAGCAAGGCCGCACCCCAGCGTTCACGTAAACTGGCCAGCGTCGCGGCGAGCCGAACATGATAAGGTTCATGAATCCCGGCAATCCGTGCTGCCAAATCGAGCGGGTCGTGGCGCCGCTTCCACAATTCGCCCAGCCCCGGCAGGCGGCGCGGGATCAGGCCCAGCCCGCTTCGTGCCCGCATGCCCGGCGTATAGCTGCCGACTTCATCTGACCGTGTCGATGCCCCGTCGCCGACTGTATTCAACCGATGGGCCGGCGCCCCGCCGCCGATCATGTCCCAATCGACGTCATCGACGGCGCGATTGAGATCTATCATGGCGCGCGGTGCCTGCGCCACCAGCAGCGCGGCGCCGGTCTGGCGGGCCATTTCCTCGGCCAACAGGTCGATTTTGCGGTCTTCCAGCCGCAGCGCCGCGAATGCGGGGTGGCGCATTCGCTCCAGCAGGGACCCCGGATACGCGCGGCCAGCGTGCGGGACAGCAACCAGCACGGGGATCGCCGATGGCTGCGGCGCCCGCAAATAAAATGCCGACGCGCCAAGGGTGCCGGGAATATGACCCCCGGTTTCCCGTTGCGACCACGCTTTCCGCTGCGAATCACTTACGACACCGTTTCCCTCGTCCATCTCGATAGAAATTTCCTCAATCAATCAGCCTGTCACAGCCATTGATACAAAATTTGTGATTATACCATATCAAGCCAGGTCGGGAATGGAGCAAGATTTTAATTGCAACCGATTATCTCGCATGACGCGACCCGCGCCCTGCCCGCTCTCCAAGGATCCGAGCCCGATGATTCGTATTCTGCTTGCCGAAGATGAAGAAGCCATGCGCGCTTACCTAGCGCGGGCGCTGGAGAATGCCGGCTTTGAGGTCGTTGCGGTTGATCGCGGCACGGCGGCAGTGCCGCTGCTGGAGCGCGAATATTTCGACCTGCTGCTGTCCGATATCGTCATGCCGGAAATGGACGGGATCGAACTGGCCCAGCGGTGCTCCGAGGTATCGCCGCACACCAAGGTCATCTTTATCACCGGCTTTGCCGGAGTGATGGTCAAGGCCAACCAGGAAATGCCGCAAGCCAAGGTCCTGTCGAAGCCGTTTCACCTGCGCGATCTCGTATTGGAAGTGCAGCAGCTATTCTCCCAGCCAAACCAGGCCAGCAGATGAAGGCGGAGCGCGTCGAGGTTGCAGCATTGATCAGTTTTCTCGGCCCCATGGCTTGCATCCCGCCAACTGCACGGCTAGACGCCACCTCTGCTTGCAGGCTGGAATGTTCCAGCCGCAGGCATAGCCGAGTGGTTCGGGCGTATAGCTCAGTGGTAGAGCACTGTGTTGACATCGCAGGGGTCGGTAGTTCAATCCTACCTACGCCCACCATTCGGAAGCCTTGCAAGCAACTGATATTGCTTGGTTTTTGTACTTTCGGTAGTGGCCATGCGTTGGACACTCCGGAAGCGAATCACCCCGCATATCCGGGTAGAATCGGCAAATTTTGGGCAAATTCTGGGCACGGCGG
>JAYUBN010000131.1:0-14290 GCA_043740855.1 Sphingomonadales bacterium
TGCCGTATGTTAAACGCGGGGCAGGGCTACGGGCGCAGAGGGGCCGGTCATGTCGTCGATGCGGGTTAGTGCCTTTTCCCAACGACATGCGGCGCGGACAAGAACGGATCATCGCTAAGCATAGCGATATGTCCTATCGTTCGGTGCGCACTCGCATCTGGGTCGAGGTCTGATGCACCAGATGCCGGGATTTCGGTATCATCGGCTGGTCGCACCCGAACTCCAAATTCCCTGCCCTTATGCTGCACTATCGCCGGCGCAATGTCAGGACGGCGAGTTGAGTTGTCGTGGCAAGGGTGGCAGCGGCTCTGATGAAGCCACATTTGCCGACCCGGGCTCGCGCATGGGTCCGCTGGCGCTGGATAGGGCGCCACTCGACATGCCGTGTGTACAGGCGCGCGGGGTGGATCGGGTCAGCCGGATCGGCTAGGACAGGGTTCGCCGAATGAGGATGCCGATGCCGCTCGACAGTTTCCAGCAGTCTGCTTTGGCAGAGGTCACCTTCACCATTAACGGTCAGTCGCGCTCGTTGCGGCTGGATACGCGGACAACGCTGCTCGACGCGTTGCGCGAACATCTCCACCTCACCGGCAGCAAGAAGGGCTGCGATCACGGGCAATGCGGGGCGTGTACGGTGATCGTCGCGGGGCGGCGCATCAATGCGTGCCTGACGCTGGCGGTTATGCATGACGGCGACGCGATCACCACGATAGAGGGACTGGGGACGCCCGAGCGGCTCCACCGATTACAATCGGCCTTTGTGACGCATGACGGTTTCCAATGTGGCTATTGCACGCCGGGCCAGATCTGTTCGGCGGTCGCGATGCTGGACGAGATCGCGGCGGGGATTCCTAGCCATGTGACCGACGACCTGACGGCTCCGGTGCAGCACACCGACAGCGAGCTGCGCGAGCGGATGAGCGGCAATATCTGTCGCTGCGCCGCTTATCCCAACATCATCGCCGCTATTCGCGACGTGGTCGAAAATGGCCGCGAAGTAGCGGAAACCACAGCATGAAGCCGTTTACGTTCGAACGCGCCGCAACGCCCGAGCAGGCGGTCGCGGCTCTGGCATGTAATCCCGGCGCGCGGCTGATTGCGGGCGGGACCAATCTGCTCGACCTGATGAAGCTGGAGATCGAGACGCCGACGCATCTGATCGACGTCAATCATATCGGGCTTGATAACATCGCGGACACCGCTGATGGCGGGCTGCGCATCGGCGCGCTGGTGCGCAACACCGACTGCGCCGCGAATCCGCGCGTGCGGCGCGACTATCCAGTGCTGTGCCGCGCGATTGTCGCCGGGGCATCGGGACAGCTGCGCAACAAGGCGACGACCGGTGGCAATTTGATGCAACGCACTCGCTGTCCCTATTTCTACGACGGCGATCTGCCCTGCAACAAGCGCAACCCCGGCTCGGGCTGTTCGGCGCAGGACGGCTACAGCCGCAACCATGCCGTGCTCGGCGCCAGCGATTTGTGCATGTGTGCTTTCCCCGGCGATATGTCGGTGGCGCTGCGGCTGCTCGATGCCGAGATCGAGCTGATGCGGGCGGATGGGTCACGGCGCCGGATCGCCATCGCTGATTTCCATCTGACGCCGGGCGAGGTTTTGCCAGTCCGCGAATTTGCGCAGGAGCGGGGCGAGTTGATCACTGCCGTCATCCTGCCGCCCGCGCCAGTCGGCCGCCAATTCTACCGCAAGGTGCGCAATCGCGCGTCCTATGCCTTTGCGCTGGTATCGGTGGCGGCGCTGATCGATGCGGATGGCAGCGGGCGGATCGCGCTTGGCGGGATCGGCACGAAGCCATGGCGCAGCGCGGCAGGCGATGCCGCCATTCCGCAAGGCGCAGCAGCGGTGGCCAAAGCGTTGTTTGCGGATGCCCGGCCGACCGCCCAGAATCGCTACAAACTGACTCTGGCCGAACGCACGATTTCTGCCGTGCTGGCGGCAGCCAAGCCCACCTGAAAGCGCCCCCTAAACCCGCCCACAAGCGGTCTGGGAATAAATCGCTACTTACACGCGAACAGCAGCCGACCAGGCGCCATTTTTGCCAGGACTTCTGCGATCGCGCCAGATGACACGGCGAAACAGCCTTCGCTGCGCCCCACGCGACCCTGCGTTTCGGCCATAGCCACGCTGACATAGCCGGCGTGATGGACGACGATGCCGCGTTCGCGGGCCAGGCAATTGTCGGGCTCCAGCCCGTCCAGCCGCAGCGATCGGCCATGTTCGCCATGATAGATCTCGCGCGTCACGAAGCTGCCCTGGCATGAGGCGTTCGATCCGGGGCGGTTGGACAAATGTTCGACCAGGCCGATGTTTCGCGGGTCGGAGCCGCGACCATGTGCCACCAGATGAGTGGCAATCACCTGTCCGCCTGCGACATCCACCAGTTGAAAGCGCCGGGCATGGGAAGGTGCGGCAAAATCGACGATCCCGATGATATCGGGATGCGTAACCAACGCCCGGTGCACATCGAGCGCAGCCAGCGCACGTGGCAATAGTTCCGGACGCGGTTCCGAGGCGGCAGCAGCGAAGACGATCCGAGGAGCAGCAGCAAGGGTAACCACCCCGGCTGTCAAAGCGCCGATGAAATGGCGCCGGCTAACAGGCATATGATGCGTTTCCTGAAAAATTTCGTGTGCCTATAATTTAGGCACGGCAATTGACAATTCGTAATGATCTGAATCGCGGCGAAGCGCCGCTGGCTTGCGATGGTTGGCGCTGAAACTGCAAATAAAGGTGGAACTTCTGCGCAGCACGCATCGCCGGTAGCACTTGGGAGTATCTTCTGCCTATAGCCCCGCCATGCTTTCTGATCTCTCGGCCCTGCTTCATGACGTCTTCGGATTCGAGACTTTTCGCGGCGTGCAGGAGCAAGTGGTGCGCCGGGTGCTGGCGGGGCAGGGCACGCTGGCGGTGATGCCGACGGGCGCGGGCAAATCGCTGTGCTATCAATTGCCTGCCGTGTCACTGGACGGATGCTGTGTCGTCATTTCTCCGCTGATCGCGCTGATGCACGATCAGTTGCGCGCCGCTCGCACCCTCGGCATCCGTGCGGCCAGCCTGACCTCGGTCGACAGCGACTGGCGTGAGACGCAGGGCCGGCTGCGCGCGGGCCAGCTCGACCTGTTGTACGTCGCCCCCGAGCGGGCCAGCGGCCAAGGCTTTCGGGATCTGCTCAGCGAAGTGAGCATCAGCCTGTTTGCGATCGACGAAGCGCATTGCGTGTCCGAATGGGGGCATGATTTTCGGCCCGATTACCGCTTGCTGCGACCGTTGCTCGATCATTTCGCCGATGTGCCGCGCCTGGCACTGACCGCAACCGCCGACGCCCATACCCGCGCCGATATCCTGGCGCAGCTTGGTATTCCTCAGGATGGGTTGATCATCGCCGGGTTCGACCGGCCCAATATTCGCTATGTCGTCCAGCCGCGCGATACCGTGGCCAAGCAGTTGCAGGCGATCATCGCTGCCAATCCCGGACCCGGCATCATTTATGCGCAGACCCGCGCCATGACCGAGCGCATGGCTCTGGCGCTTGGGAAGGATGGTCGCCCGATCCGCGCCTATCATGCCGGGCTGCCGGCCGAGGTTCGTGCCGAAAACCAGAGCGCCTTTCAGACCAGCGAGGAAATGGTGATGGTCGCCACGGTGGCCTTCGGCATGGGCATAGATAAACCCGACGTGCGTTTCGTTGTTCATGCCGGACTGCCAAAATCGATCGAGAGTTATTACCAGGAAAGCGGGCGCGCCGGGCGCGATGGCGATCCGGCAGTGGCGACCTTGCTATGGGGCGCAGAGGATTTCGTCCGTGCCCGGCAGCGTGTCGATGAAGTTGAACCCGCGCGGCAGGGCGCTGAACGAACCCGGATCGAGGCGCTGGGTGCGCTGGTCGAGACCGGGCAATGCCGTCGCGCCATACTGCTGCGTCATTTCGGCGAAAATCCACCCGGAGTCTGCGGCAATTGCGACAATTGTCTGACCCCGCCAGCGCGCTTCGACGTCAGGCAGATTGCCCAGAAACTGCTGTCCGCGGTTTATCGGACCGGGCAAAGTTTTGGCCTCGGCCATGTCGAGGCGGTGCTGACCGGCAAAAGCAACGAGCGGATCGTCCAGCGCGGGCACGATTTGCTGTCGGTCTATGGTATCGTCCAGGGCGAGGAGGCGGCGTTGATCAAGCCCGTCGCCCGGGCGTTGACGGTGCGCGGCGCGCTCGATACCAACGAACATGGCGGGTTGATGCTGGGCGCCTCGGCGCGCGAGTTTCTGCGCGGGGAAGAGGATATGTCGCTGGTGCTGCCACCAGCCCCAACCTCGGCCCGGCGCGATGCCAGGCGTTCGCCGACCCGCGGCGCTGTCGCCAATCCGATCGACGATCCGTTGTTCGAGGCATTGCGCGCCTGCCGTCGCGAACTTGCGCGCGAAGCCGGGCTGCCGCCCTATGTCATTTTTCATGACAGCACGCTGCGTGATATGGCCCGGCTGCGCCCATGCCGCGACGCCGATCTGGAGCATGTCAGTGGCGTCGGAACGCGCAAGCGCGAGGCCTATGGGCCTGCCTTCCTGGCGGTGATTGCGCAATTCGTCGGAAGTGGTGCTTGCTGATCGCATTACCTCTTGCGACAAAGGATTAACTGTGTTGGGAAGCGTTGATGGCAAGGCGCGCGCGCGATCCACGGCTGGCGAAGGAAAACATGGTGAAAGCCATTGCCCTGTGCTGCCTGCTGGCGCTTAGTGGCATTGCCATCATCGGACCCAGCGGGGTGATGGCGTGGGGCGAAAATCGCCGGCTGCTCGAAGCGCATCGTCAGCAAATCCAGCAATTGACCGCACAGCGCGATCATTTGCGTAATCGGGTGCGTCTGCTCGATCCACGCCATGTCGATCCCGATCTCGCCGGGGAATTGCTGCGCGCCAAGCTCAATGTCGTCCATCCAGACGAAATGGTACTGATGCTCCACTAGAAACATATTGTTGCCAGTGGTTCATCAACATTCTGACATTTGCCTCTGACCTCGCGCGAACGACCGTTGCGCTCCGGTGCTCGGGATCAGCTTGTTCGCTCCGGCCTGAGTCAAATCCGCGGATACCCCGATCCGAGACATGTTGTGATGTCGATCGATTCCCGCATAAAATTCACAACTTGCGGCTTTTCGTTTAGCTGCTTGAGCTTATATGAACTCACATTCCATTCGCCCAGGGGTAGTCGACTTGGCCAAGATCGATACAAATTTGCCAGATATTGCGCCTGATTCCGGCGCTACGGTAAATGGCGCGGCTGCATCCGAAGAGCAGAACGATGTGCGACTGCGCAGCCTGCAACTGGAGCATGAGGCGGAACGCCAGTATGCCGCCAGCGACGAAGAACTGCTGCACTTCTACGAGCAGATGGTGCTGATCCGGCGTTTCGAGGAAAAAGCCGGCCAGCTTTACGGACTGGGCCTGATCGGCGGTTTTTGTCACCTCTATATCGGCCAGGAAGCGGTAGCGGTGGGCATCCAGTCGGCACTCGACCCAAAGCTGGACAGCGTCATCACCGGCTATCGCGATCATGGTCATATGCTTGCCTATGGCATCGACCCCAAGCTGATCATGGCCGAGCTGACTGGCCGAGCCGCCGGGATCTCGCGCGGCAAGGGCGGCTCGATGCATATGTTCAGCGTCGAACACCATTTTTATGGCGGTCATGGCATCGTCGGCGCGCAGGTATCACTGGGGACAGGGCTGGCCTTTGGGCATAAATACCGCGAGGATGGCGGCGTCTGCGTTGCCTATTTTGGGGACGGCGCGGCAAATCAGGGCCAGGTTTACGAAAGTTTCAACATGGCCAGCTTGTGGAAGCTACCGATCGTCTTCGTAATCGAGAATAACGGCTATGCCATGGGTACGGCGGTGAAGCGCGGCTCCGCCGAGACGCATTTCTACCGGCGCGGCGCGGCATTTCGCATTCCCGGGCTGCCGGTGAACGGCATGGATGTGCTGGAAGTGCGCCAGGCCGCCAAGATCGCCGTCGATTATGTGCGCGGCGGCAATGGCCCGGTGCTGCTCGAACTCAACACCTATCGCTATCGCGGTCATTCGATGTCCGATCCGGCGAAGTATCGCACCCGCGAGGAAGTGCAGGAAATGCGCGAGAAGCACGATCCGATCGATCATGCGCGCGATGAATTGCTGAAGCGCGGGATGACGGACGAGCAGATCAAGGCGATCGACAAGCGTCTGCGCGCGGTGGTGACCGATGCGGCCGATTTTGCCGAGAATTCGCCCGAGCCGGATCTGGCCGAATTGGCGACCGACGTGCTGGTGGAGAGCTATTGATGAGCGTCGAGCTGAAAATGCCGGCGCTGTCGCCGACCATGGAAGAGGGCAAGCTGGCTAGGTGGCTGGTCAAGGAAGGTGACGCGGTCAAGTCGGGCGATATCCTGGCCGAGATCGAAACCGACAAGGCAACGATGGAGTTCGAGGCAATCGATGAAGGCACAATGGGCAAGATCATGGTTGCCGAAGGCACCGAAGGGGTAAAGGTCGGCACCGTCATCGCGCTGATTGATGGCGAGGATGATGCCGGGCCTGAGGACAAAACCGCCGATACGCCGCGCGCCCTTCAACCGGCAAAGGTAGCCGAGCAGGCCGTGGCGGCCGATCAAAAATCCGTGAGTGCTGAAAGCCCCGACGCCGGCAGAAATGTCGCCACGGGCACCGTGCGCGAAGCATTGCGCGATGCCATGGCCGAGGAAATGCGCCGCGACGGGCGCGTGTTCGTGATCGGTGAGGAAGTGGCGGAATATCAGGGCGCTTATAAAGTCACGCAGGGTCTGCTGGAAGAGTTCGGGTCCAAGCGGGTGATCGATACGCCGATCACCGAATACGGCTTTGCCGGCATCGGCACCGGCGCTGCCATGGGCGGCTTGCGTCCGATCGTCGAATTCATGACCTTCAACTTCGCGATGCAGGCCATCGATCATCTGGTCAATTCAGCAGCCAAAACCAATTACATGTCGGGCGGACAAATGCGCTGTCCCATAGTGTTTCGCGGCCCTAACGGCGCCGCAACCCGGGTGGGGGCGCAGCACAGCCAGAATTACGCCCCTTGGTACGCATCGGTGCCGGGGCTGGTGGTCATTGCGCCTTACGATGCTAACGACGCCAAGGGCCTGCTGAAAGCCGCGATCCGCAGCGAGGATCCGGTGATCTTCCTTGAAAACGAAATGCTGTACGGGCGTAATTTCGAGTTGACTGGCGACGGCGATCAGCTCGTCCCGATCGGCAAGGCGCGGGTAGTCCGCGAAGGCCGCGACGTCACCATCGTCAGCTATTCGATCACCGTCGGGCTGGCGCTGGAAGCTGCAGAATTGGCCGCAGCAGAGGGTATCGAGGCCGAAGTGCTCGATTTGCGCACGCTGCGTCCGCTCGACCGGGGCGCTGTGCTCGCCAGTCTGGCCAAGACCAATCGGCTCATCGTTGCCGAGGAAGCCTGGCCGACTTGTTCGATCTCGTCGGAAATCATCGCCATCTGCATGGAGGATGGCTTTGACGATCTCGATGCGCCGGTGCTGCGCGTCTGTAACCAGGATGTGCCGATGCCATATGCCGCCAATCTGGAAAAGGCGGCGCTGATCAACAGCGCGCGTATTTTGGCCGCAGTGCGCAAGGTGTGCAACCGCTAGGGCTCAAGCCCCAAATTCGCATCACGTGGACACGACCTCGCTGCATGTCTCGTCGGCGGTGTTGAAAAGCATGTTGCTGCGTCGATAGGCCTCCATATTTCAGGTCGGGTGCAGTCCGCGCGCCTGTGGCAAAAGCTCCTCCTTTCCCCTATCGCCGCGTCAGCTTTGCTGACAAAGTTGGAAATCGCCGTGGATCGAACCCTGCTTGCCCTTCTGCTGCCGATACAGCGGCTGGCGCTGGCTTATGCGCCTGCGCACGCGCGCCCTGCATGGCTGGCTCTGCTGGCACTGGATACGCGGCTGGGGCAGCAGTTGCGGGTTGCGCGTGAGCCGATCCTGACGCAGATGCGCCTCGCCTGGTGGCGCGATCGTTTGCGCGAGCCCGCGACCTCCTGGCCGCAAGGCGAGCCGCTGCTGGCCGCGCTTTCAAACTGGCATGGCCAGCATGGCAAGCTAACGGCGCTGGTTGATGGTTGGGAAATGCTGCTGGGCGAAGCGCCGCTGCCATCCGCCGCTTTGGCCGACTTCGTGGCCGGTCGGGCTGCCGCGATGCAGGCGTTGGCCGGGGCCGTGGGCTGCGCAGAGGTGGCCGCCACCGCGTATCGCGCCGGAACGGGCTGGGGCATCGCCGATCTCGCCACGCATCTTTCGCATCCCGACGAGCGCGCAGCGGCCCGAATGCTGGCGGATGAGCACGACTGGCGCGCGCCCCGCATGCCCCGCGCGCTGCGACCGCTGGCGGTTCTGCATGGACTGGGCGCGCGTAGCCTGAAAGATCGGGGTACAACCGGTGGGCGTGGCGATTTCTTCATCGCGATGCGGCTTGGCATCCTCGGTATCTAGCGTATCGCCGTATGTGGCGAAGGGAGCCGGCTAAATGAACCGAATGGTGCTGGGCGCATTGGCGGCGCTGTTGATGGTTTCTGCCGGCTTGTTCTGGTGGCAAGGCCGCGCGGAACTGGCACGCGGCCTGCCTCCGCCGGACATCACGGGCAATACCCGGGATGGCGCCCCGACATCAGCCGGCGAAGCGCCGATTGCATTGCCCAGCGCCAATCCCCACGCGCGAGGCTCATCGCTGCCGCACGTGGGCAAGTCCACGGCAACTCTGGAGCAAAAACGCTTCACCCGTTATGACAGGAACCGGGATGGCCAGATCACCCGCAACGAAATGCTGGGCACGCGGGTAAAGGCGTTTCAAAAGCTCGACACCAATCACGACAATATGCTGAGTTTCGAGGAATGGGCGGTCAAGACCTCCGACCGCTTCAAGGAGATCGACAGCAATCGCGACGGCGTCATCACCCCTGGCGAGTTGACCGCCTATGATGCCGCGATGGCTGCAAAGAAAAAACAGCGCAAACCATCGTGCAGTGGCGGCGGCGGATCGTCGGGCGGGCGTGGCAAGCATGCGCCGGGAGCCGCTGGAGGGGATATTTCAGAGAGTGATTCTGGGGATCCAGTCAATTAGATCGGCTTTGGCACGGCCGGTATAGGCAAGCTTGCGGTCGGGTTTTTTCATTTTTCGGCCGGCCTCGGTCAACGGACCTACTGGTGGAAACAGTCCAAAATTGACGTTCATCGGCTGATAGCTGTCCGCCTCGGCATCGCCGGTAATATGCGACAGCAGCGCGCCCAGCGCGGTGGTGCGCGGCGGCGGCGTCCACGGACGCCCGGCCAGTTCATGCGCAGCCATGATGCCGGCAAGCATGCCAACGGCGGCGCTTTCGACATAGCCCTCGCAGCCGGTGATCTGCCCGGCAAAGCGGATGTGCGGTGCAGGTTTCAGTCGCAACTCCTGGTCGAGCAGGCGCGGTGAATTGAGGAAGGTGTTGCGGTGCAAGCCGCCGAGCCGCGCGAACTCGGCCTGTTCAAGCCCGGGAATGGTCCGAAACAGTCGTGTCTGCTCGGCATGCTTGAGCTTGGTCTGAAAACCGACGATGTTCCACAACGTGCCCAGCTTGTTGTCCTGGCGCAGCTGGACCACAGCGTAAGGCCAGCACCCGGTGCGGGGATCGTCCAGCCCGACCGGCTTCATCGGCCCGAAACGCAGCGTATCGACGCCGCGTGCGGCCATGACCTCGATCGGCATGCACGCTTCAAAATAGGGAGTATTAGCCTCCCACTCGCGAAATTCGGTCTTTTCGCCTGCCAGCAATCCGGCGTGGAAGGAAAGGTACTCCGCCTTGTTCATCGGGCAGTTGATGTAATCGCCCCCCTTTTCACCAGGCTCCTCGCTAGCCGGTCCGGATGTCTTGTCCCAGCGCGATTGCAGCCAGCAGACCGTCATGTCGATGCTGTCGTGGTAGATGATTGGGGCGATCGCGTCGAAGAAGGCCAGGCTGTCGGCGCCCGTCGCCGCGCCGATTTGCGCGGCCAGCGCGCCGGTGGTGAGAGGCCCGGTGGCGACGATGGTCACGCCGGACGCGGGCAATTCGTCCACCCGTTCGCGCACGATCTCGAGGTTGGGAAGGGCGGCCAGCGCGGCCTCGACCTCGGCCGAAAAAGCGTCGCGGTCTACGGCCAGTGCCGATCCGGCGGGCACCCGCGTCTTGTCCGCGGCGGCCATCACCACAGAGTCCAGCGCGCGCATTTCATGGTGCAGCAGCCCCACCGCATTGTTGTCGTCATCGTCGGAGCGCAGACTGTTTGAACAGACCATTTCCGCCAGCGCATCGGTCTGGTGCGCCGGGCTACGCTCGCCAGCCGGAGCGCCGCGCATTTCCGAGAGCCGCACGCGGTAGCCGCGCCGCGCGAGCTGCCATGCCGCTTCGCTGCCAGCCAGGCCACCGCCGATGATGTGGACGTCATAGCCCATGCAGTTTACTCCGAATTCTTATGCTCTCTCCCCTGCAGGGGAGAGGTTCAAGGGGCTTTTGCTGGCAATATCAGCGTCCCATTCGCATCGCGCGTCAGCGCCCCCTGCGCTACTACTGCGGCCAGCGGCAACATGCCGTAGAGGTGGGGAAACAATTGGCCGCCGCGCGATGGTTCCCAATGCACTGCATCACCCAGTGCTGCCAGATCGACCGCAGCCAGATGCAGATCGCCGTTCCCGGCGAAATGTTTCGCCAGCGTTTCGGGCAATTGCTCTGCAGTGGACAAATGGATGAAGCCGTCGGCCACGTCGACCGGCGCGCCGCCAAAGCTTCCCTCTGCCAGCAGGGTCGCCAGCTGCGGCGCGGTCAGTATCTTCCACGCGACGCTCATGCGTTGCCGGGTTCGTCATCGACCGGTTCTGCATCTTCTTCCGCCAGCCGCACGGCGCTGACGACATGTTCGTGATCGGCGACGTTGAACAAGCGCACGCCCGCCGTCCCGCGCCCGATAACGCGCAGGCTGGTGAGCGGCAACCGGATCAGCTTGGCCTGATCGCTGACCAGCATCAACTGGTCGGCCTGTACCGCCGGGAAGCTCGCCACGACTGGACCATTGCGGGCGATATTGTCGATATTGGTGATGCCCTGGCCGCCACGCCCGGTGCGGCGATATTCGTAAGCCGAGGACAGTTTGCCATAGCCGTTGGCGCAGACCGTCAGGATGAATTGTTCGCGCGCCGCCAGTTCGGCGATCCGTGCGGGCGGCAGTGTCGCCTCGCCCTCCTTTTCACCCTTCCACGGGGCGAAACGGAGATAGTCTTCGCGGTCCTCCGAAGTTGCGCCGACGCGGTGCAGGATCGACAGCGAGATCACTTCGTCGCCCTCTTTCAACGTCATGCCGCGCACGCCCGTAGAAGTGCGGCTGGTGAATTCGCGCACTTCATCGGCGGCAAAGCGAATCGCCTTGCCGTGTTTGCTGGCCAGCAGCACGTCGTCGGTTTCTTCGAGCAATGCCACGCCGATCAGACGATCAGCATTGCCATCCTCGAACCGCATGGCAAATTTGCCATTTGACGGGATATTGGCAAACGAATCCATACTGTTGCGACGAACATTGCCCTTGGCGGTGGCAAATACCACGCTCAGCCGGCCCCACGCGGATTCGTCCTCGGGCAGCGCCAGCACGGTGGCGATGGTCTCGTCCTTGTCCAGCGCAGGCAGCAAATTGACGATCGGCCGCCCGCGTGTGGTTGGGCCCCCTTCGGGCAGTTTCCACACCTTCAGCCGATAGACTTTGCCGGCGGTCGAGAAGAACAGCACCGGGCTGTGAGTCGAGGTAACGAACATCGTCGCCACCGCATCTTCGGCCTTGGTCGCCATGCCCGAGCGGCCCTTGCCACCGCGGCTTTGCGCGCGAAAGGTCGATAGCGCGGTGCGCTTGATATAGCCGTCGAGCGTTACCGTTACCACCATGGCGTCGCGTTCGATCAGATCTTCGTCGTCGATGCCGTCCCACGCCGGGGCGATTTCGGACACGCGCGGGGTGGCGAACAGATCGCGCACCGCCACCAGCTCGCCGCGCATCACCCCGTACAGCTTCACCCGATCAGCCAGGATAGAGAGCAATTCGACGATGGTTTCCGACAATTTCTGCAATTCATCGCCGATTTCATCGCTGCCCAGCGCGGTCAGTCGGTGCAGGCGCAGGTCAAGGATCGCCTTCACCTGCAATTCGGACAAGCGGTAGGTGCTGCCCGACAGCGTCTCGATGTCGTCCTCGATCGCTTCGACCAGCCGGATATACTGCGCGATCTCACCGATCGGCCATTCGCGCTCGAGCAGCGCGGCGCGGGCGGCTGCGGGGTTGCGCGCGCCGCGAATGATGCGCACCACCTGGTCCATGTTGGTGACGGCAATGACCAGCCCCAGCAAGATATGCGCCCGGTCGCGCGCCTTGTTCAGCTCGAACTTGGTGCGGCGCGTGATGACTTCTTCGCGGAAGGCGACGAAGGCGGCGATGATGTCGCGCAGCGCCAGCGTCTCGGGCCGGCCGCCACGAATTGCCAGCATATTGGCGGGGAAACTCGATTGCGCCGGGGTGTGTCGCCACAATTGGTTGAGCACGACTTCATGCGTGGCATCGCGCTTCAACTCGATGACGACGCGAACGCCCAACCGGCTCGATTCGTCGCGGATGTCGGACACGCCTTCGATGCGCTTGTCCTTGGCGGCCTCGGCGATCTTTTCCACGAGCCCCGATTTGCCGACCTGATACGGCATCGAGGTCAGCACGATGGCGCGGCGTTCCCCGCGGCCTTCCTCGATCTCGTGGCGGCAGCGCTGCAGGATCGAGCCGCGCCCGGTGAGATAGGCCGAGCGCGCGCCCGCCGAGCCCAGGATTATCGGCGCGGTGGGGAAATCGGGCCCCGGAATGATCTCGAACAATTCCTCGGTAGTGATTGCCGGGTTGGCAATGAAGGCGAGGCAGCCATCGATCACTTCGCCAAGGTTATGCGGTGGGATATTGGTGGCCATGCCAACGGCAATGCCGCTGGTGCCATTGACCAGCAGATTGGGGAAACGCGCCGGCAGGACATGCGGTTCGCGCCGCGATCCGTCGTAATTGTCGACGAAATTGACGGTATCCTTATCGAGATCGTCGAGCAAATAATTTGCGACGCGCGCCAGTCGCGCCTCGGTGTAGCGCATCGAGGCTGGCGGATCGGGGTCCATCGAGCCGAAATTACCCTGGCCGTCGATTAGCGGTACGCGCATCGACCAGTCCTGCGTCATCCGCGCCAGGGCGTCATAGATCGCGCTGTCGCCGTGCGGGTGGTAATTGCCCATAACGTCGCCGACGATCTTGGCAGATTTGCGATATGGTTTGCCGGCGACCATGCCGCCTTCCATCGCCGCGAACAGGATGCGACGATGCACCGGTTTCAATCCGTCGCGCACATCGGGCAGGGCGCGCGCGACGATTACGCTCATCGCGTAATCGAGGTAGCTCGCCTTCATTTCATCGACGATGTCGATGCGGGTATATTCGCCTGACGGGCCAGGCGGATCGAGGGTAATTGTGTCGTCGCTCACGCGGTGCTGGCTTTACTATTTTGGAGGGAAGTGATTGGCCTGCCCTAGGCCAATGCATCAGGGAAGGCCAGCGGCGCGGGGGTAGCGAGCGCCACAGCGTCGGCTTTTTCCACAGCGGACGAGGTCTCTGGATCAATTTAAAGGCGCTGAATTGAGAACGGGACCTTAATAACGTCGTTCAAAATTTATTCAGGCGGCATGCTCGAGTAACAGGTAGTTGCCAAGGCAGCGTTTCATTGCCAGTAGCAATCCGCAAGAAACTGGCCGAACAGCGCGCATCGCCCCTGGTCTGTGTGAGGAGTACATTTTTATGACCCGTAATGCTCAGCTGCGTTTTAACCGGCCATTGTTTCGTCGCGCGCTGACACTGGCGTTGGCCAGCGGTGCCGTCGCCCTGGCGTTGACCGCTTCGTCGGTCGCCGTTGCCAAGGAGCAGTCGGGCCAGCCCAAAATCAGCCTCTCGCCAAAGTTCCAGCCGGCTTATAGTGATTTTACCAAGAAGCTTGCGGCGGCCAAGGCGCGCCCGGATATTCTTGCAGCGCAGCAGAAAGTGAATGCGGCGAGTGACGGGGCATCGCAAAAGGCGGCGCAGGCCGAACTCGGCGCGCTGCTCTCGGCGGAAAAAACGCAGCTTCCTGTCATGAAGGCAGCCGCGGTCACTGATGACGATCATTATCTCGCCGAAAACCTCGAGCTGCAGCT
>JAYUBN010000132.1:0-14284 GCA_043740855.1 Sphingomonadales bacterium
CCGCTTCCTGCGCTGCCAACGCGCCATATAGAGCGGTATCATGACAGGGCAACATCATCAGGGTCCATGCCCTGCATTGACAATCCGCAGCAGCCTGCCAGTTTACCGGTCAGGGGGTATAAACAGATGATAGCCTTTGCCATTCTGAAGCCGGTGGTCGCGTTGGCGGCCTGGACCATGGTGATGTGGGCATGGATGTATGCCACACGCCTGCCCGCGGTCAGCGCTGCCAAAATCAACACCGATGATCTGGTGCGCATACCCGGCCAATCCCTGGACATCCTCCTGCCCCCGCAGGTCCAGTGGAAAGCGCATAATTACAATCATCTGCATGAAGCACCGACGGTGTTTTATGCGATCTGCCTGCTGCTGGCGATGATCGGCGACGGCGGCGACAAGGGCGCGATCGTCGCCTGGGCTTATGTGGGTCTGCGCGTTGCCCATTCGCTGGTGCAGGTCACGATCAACCAGGTCATGGTGCGGTTCGTGCTATTCGGGCTATCCAGCCTGTGCCTGATGGTTCTGATCGGGCGAGCAGCGCAGGTTCTGTTCTTTCCCGGCTAATCCCTCACGAACAGGCTGGCCAGTTCGACATGGGTGGACCAGCGGAACTGGCCCACCGGGCGTAATTCGACCAGCCGGAAGCCGCCGTCGATCAACGTCATCGCATCCCGCGCCCAGCTTGCGGGGTTGCAACTGATATAGACCACGCGCGACACCGCTGACCCCGCCAGCCGGACCACCTGATCGCGCGCACCGGCGCGCGGGGGATCGAGCAGCACGGCGTCGAACCGCGCCAGTTCGCCCGCTTGCAAGGGGTTGCGAAACAGATCGCGATGCAGCGCGTGAACGGTCAACTGCGCCTTTCCTGCTGCCGCTTTGCAGGCAAGGTGCAACCGCCGTTCGGCTTCAACCGCCAGCACCCGGCTGCCCTGCGCGGCCAGCGCAAAAGCAAAGGTTCCCAGCCCGGAAAACAGGTCTGCCACCGCACCGCAGCCCGCCAGCCATTGCGTCGTTGCCGCAGTCAGGGCGGCCTCGCCATCAGCCGTCGCCTGCAGAAAACCGCCCGGCGGCAACGCCACAGCCACACCCGACAACGTGATCGTGACCGGCTCCGGCTCCCACAGCGCTTCGGGACCATAGCCCTGATCCAGCGTCAGCCGGGCAAGGCCGTTGTCGCGGGCGAAATCGAGCAGAAGCTCGGTCGCTGCCAGTCCCTCGACCGGCAAGCCCCTGATCGCAACGTCCGCGCCCTGATCGGCCAGCGCCAGCTCGATATCCGCCGCAAAGCGCGCCGCGGCCTTCGGCTTGCCTTTTGCCTTGGCCTGCGCCTTATTTGGTGGCGCGCCTTGCGCCTGCCGGGCCAGCATCCGCCGCAGCGGCGCAATCAGCATGGCCAGCTGGGGCACCAGCACCGGGCATTCGGTCAGATCGACCAGCCGGTGCGACGCCGCTTCGCGATAACCCAGTTCGACCCGGCCAGCCGCAGCGGCCGCGTGCAGCACCGCGCGGCGGCGACTGCCGGGCGGCGACAACTGCGGTGGGGCAACCCGTTCTGCCACCAGCCCTTGCCCCAGCGCGGCATAGACCACCCGCTCGGCCACAAAGACCGCCAGCGCAGGATCGTCCAGATGCTGCAACTGGCACCCGCCACACACGCCATAGTGCCGACAGACCGGAGTCGCATGCTGCGGTCCGGCGACCAGCAAACCATCCGCCAGCACCATATCGCCCGGCGCTGCCCCGGCCACAAAACGCCCCGACGCGGTCACACCGTCGCCTTTTGCGGCTACGCGCAAGATGGCCTCACCCTCGGTCAAGCTTCAAAATCCCTCATAAACAGGCATCAAAGGCGCCCGCGACGCCCTGCGCCAATTGGCTGGCAGTAAATGGCGGCTTTGTCCGCCATGCCGCTTCGCCATGCAGCCACAGGCCTTCACCCGCAGCGGTGAAAGCCTCTGCACCAGCCGCCAGCCGCGACGCGATCGTGCCCGCCAGCACGTCTCCGGTGCCCGCCGTGGCCAGCCAGCTCGATGCCCCGGGGCAACACGCTATGCGGCCATCGGGCGCCGCGATGACGCTGTCGGGGCCCTTGGCCACCACAACCATTCCGCTCACCGCCGCCAGTGCTGTGGCGCGCTGCACCTTGCTGCCATTACCCGACAAGCCAAAACTGCGTTCCAGTGCCGCCAGTTCGCCGTCATGAGGGGTGGCGACGGTGGGGGCCTCCCGCGGCGCCATCAGCCCCGGTGTCAGCAGCATCAGCGCATCGGCATCCACCACCGCTGGCGCCGGGCAATCCAGTGCCGCCGCCAGCCGCTGCCGCGCCGCGCCATCGCGTCCCAGCCCCGGCCCGACCAGTGCTGCGGAAATGCGGCTATCGCTCAGCCTGCGGACCAGATCACCTTCTTCGACCACCAGATCGCAGGGCACTCCGGCTGGTACGCCGTCGCTCAGCAATTTGACGTATCCCGCGCCGGCATGTTGCGCGGCCGTGCACGCCAGCAGCGTCGCCCCCGGCATGTGGCCCGCCACAACGACCAACAATCCCCGGCGATATTTATGCGCGTCGGCTGCCGGGGCATGCAGCCGCGGCCGCCGCACCACGGTTCCCGCCCCAGCTACTGCCGCCACGCCGATGTCCACCAGCCGCAACCCACCCATCAGCGCCGCTGCCGGCATCAGAAAATGAGCAAATTTCCACGCCCCGAGTGACACTGTCAGGTCAAATTGGGGCAATCCGTCGTTGAGGCACTGCCCGCTATCGCTGTCGATGCCGCTGGGCAGATCGATCGCGATGCGAAGGCGATGGCTGACTGCAAGTCGCCCCAGCAATGTTGCATGCCCCGCCGACAGCGCCCGCGTCAGCCCACTGCCAAACAGGCAGTCGACCAGCACGTCGCCCGCAGGTTCGGCATCGCCGTCCAGCGTCAGCCCACGATACTGCGCAGCAGCATTGCGTGCCGCGTCGGTGGCGGGCGCCAGCGCGGCCATAACCACGACTTCGCCACCGCGCGCTCTTATTACCTCGGCAATGACATAGCCATCGCCGCCGTTGTTGCCTGGCCCGCACAGCACCGTTACCGCGCGCCCGGCCGCCATGCGCCACACCCATTCCGCCGCGCCGCGCCCGGCCACTTGCATCAAAGCATCGATCGCGGCGGCGCCACGATTTGAGCCGGCGATCAGCACCCCTTCGGCGGCGCGCATCTGCGCCACGGTCAGGATTTGATCGTGAGCTTCGGTCATGACTGCAAACTTACCGCGCGCAATCAGATATCGGCAAAAACATGCGTTTCAGCCTTCGCTCCGGGATGCGTCACCGCACCTTGGTAAGCCGGCCCGACATTCTGTGCAAACCGCCACAGGGCGCCCGAATTATAGTCGTGCCCGCGCGGTTTCCAGCTCTTGCGACGCTCGGCCAACTCGGCTTCCGCCACTTCCAGTTCTATGGTCCCAGCCTCGGCGTCGATGGCGATCATGTCGCCCTCGACCACCAGCGCGATCGGCCCGCCCTCGGCAGCTTCCGGCCCGACATGGCCGATGCAGAAGCCACGCGTCGCCCCCGAGAACCGGCCGTCGGTAATCAGGGCCACCTTTTCGCCCATGCCCTGGCCGTACAGCGCTGCCGTGGTTGCCAGCATCTCACGCATCCCCGGACCACCCTTCGGGCCTTCGTTGCGGATGACGATCACGCTGCCTTCGCAGATGGCGCGCGCCTCGACCGCCGCATAGGCATCCTCCTCGCACTCGAACACCTGCGCCGGCCCGCGAAACGCCAAGGTCTGCATTCCCGCCACTTTGACGATCGCGCCTGCGGGCGCCAGCGATCCGCGCAAGCCAACCACGCCGCCGGTGGGCGACAGCGGCGTCTTGACGTCATGGATAACTTTTTGATCGGGGTTCCAGGTGATCTCGGCGATGTTTTCGCCCAGCGTCTTGCCGGTCACGGTCATCGGGTTGCCATCCAGGAAACCGCCGTCGAGCAGCGTCCGCATCACCATATAGACCCCGCCGGCATCGTACATATCCTTGGCGACATATTGTCCACCGGGCTTGAGATCAGCAATGTAAGGCGTTGATTTGAATATCGCGGCGACGTCGAACAAGTCGAAGTCGATGCCGCATTCATTGGCCATCGCCGGCAGGTGCAGCGCGCCATTGGTGCTGCCGCCGGTCGCCGCAACGATACGTGCCGCGTTTTCGAAAGCAGCACGGGTGCAGATGTCGCGCGGACGGATGTTGCGTGCCAACAGCTCCATCACCTGGCGACCCGCCGCCACCGCAATTTCCTCACGCGACTTGTACGGTGCCGGAACCATATTGCTGTTCGGCAACGATAAACCGATCGCCTCGCCGACGCAGGCCATGGTGTTGGCGGTGTATTGCCCGCCGCAAGCGCCGTGGCCGGGACAGGCTGCCTTTTCAATCGCGGTCAGCTCGCTGAGCGGGCATTTGCCCGAGGAATAGCGCCCGACCACCTCGAACACATCCTGCACGGTGAGATCGCGGCCTTCGTAACGACCGGGCAGGATTGACCCACCATAGACGAAGATGCTGGGCACGTTCAGGCGCAACATCGCCATCATCATGCCGGGCAGGCTCTTGTCGCAACCGGCAAAGCCGACGATCGCGTCATAGCAATGCCCGCGCACCGACAACTCGACCGAATCGGCGATGACTTCGCGGCTGACCAGGCTGGACTTCATCCCCTGATGGCCCATGGCGATGCCATCCGTCACGGTGATGGTGTTGAAGCGGAACGGCTTGCCGCCACCCTGCTCCACCCCGTCACGACAGATATTCGCCTGAAAATCCAGCATGGTATTGCATGGTGCTGAATCGTTACCAGCACTGACCACTGCCACGAACGGCCGCGCGATCTGTTCCTCGGTCATGCCCATGGCATAATAATACGAACGCTGCGGCGCGCGCTCCGGACCCACGGAGACATAGCGGCTGGGCAGGCGGGATTTGTCAAACTTGTTTGTCATGCGCGCTTTCCTTGCTTACCCGTGCCTTTCGGGCGGAACGCTCCGGGGGTCAAGCGTGGAGGAGTTTTGGCAGCACATCGCCTTTTGCGCAAAACCAATGCTGACTTTACCGCGCAACGCGCTAGCGGAGCGCTATCGCCACCTGGTTGCTCAACCGCGCCAGCCGCTCAGCCCATTCGGCTTGCCCGGCTTTGTCCGTGATCTGGTCCTGCCGGATTTCGATGCCAAGGTATGGCCGCCCTTCCGCTTCGGCATGGCGGTTCATCGTCGTGTTGAGCAGCTTGCCCGAATAGGGCTGCTGGTCGCCCACCACGAGCCCGTCGGCGGCGAGCAAGGGGATGGCGATCCGGGCAGCTCGGTCATCGGCGTTATACAGCACCCCGACCTGCCACGGTCGCAACTGTGCGGTGTCACCGGCAAGGCGCGGCGTAAAGCTGTGCAATGACACGATCAGCGCGGGCCGTGCATTGTCCAGCAGGCGTGCCAACGCGTCGTGATAGGGATGATAGAATCGCGCCATGCGTGCCAGGCGCCCCGCGTCGTCCAATGCATTTCCCGGGATGGCATGGCCGTCGCTGGCAATCGGGAACAGCCCGGCGCTATGCTCCTCGCGGTTGAGATCGCAGACGAGCCGGCTGTACGTCGCGCAATGGGCAGCAAACCCCGGCCGCGCCGCCAGCAGCTCCGCCACCGCCCTGACGCCGATGTCGACGGCAATATGCTGGTCGAGCAGCGCCGGGTCGATGCCCAGAGCGATATCGGCGGGGACACAGTTGGCGGCGTGATCGGCGACCACGACAATGCCACCGCAGCGCGGCGTGCCCGTCAGGCGGAACGGCGGCTTCTTCATCGCAGCGCCCCAGCCATCTGCCACCAGCCGGGGTGTCGCGCCGCAACCCGCGCCGCTGCCGCGTCGCGCTGCGCGGCATCGTCATACAGCGCAAAGCAGGTCGCGCCCGAACCAGACATTCGCGCGCACCACGGCGCGGTGTCGTGCAGCGCCGCCAGCACATCGCCGATCATCGGGCACAGCATAATCGCCGGCGCCGCCAGATCGTTGCGCCCAGTCACGGCTATTTCGCGCGCATTACCGGTCGGCAAGGCCCCGCGATCGCGCCCGTCCCATGCCCTGAACACCGGCCCGGTCGACAATGGCAGGCGCGGATTGACCAGCAACACCGGACACCCCGCAAGGTCCTCCGGTCCCGGCGCAAGCTCGGTGCCGATGCCGCGCCCCAACACGGTGCGACTGGCGACGCAGGCGGGCACATCCGCTCCCAGCCGCGCCGCGATCCGCTCCCAGTCATCGGGCAGTCCGTGCGCACGCGCCACCAGCCGGAACACCGCCCCAGCATCGGCAGAGCCACCACCCAACCCCGCCGCCACCGGCAATCGCTTGTCGAGCCGCAACGCCCAAGGCGCGCCATGTGCCAGCGCCGCCAGTGCAGACATGACGATATTGTCCGAGCCCTCGGCCAGCGCGCCAGAAAACTCGCCATGCAGGCGCAATTCGTCAACCCCGGTCAGCCCTGCCTCCAGCCGATCGCCATCATCCACGAAAGCGAACAGCGTTTCCAGCTCGTGATAGCCATCCTCGCGCCGCCTCCGGACGTGCAGTGCAAGGTTGATCTTGGCGTAAGCGGTTTCCGTCAGCTGCACAGCGGGCGAGGCATTACATATTCGGATAATTTGGCCCGCCGCCGCCTGCTCGAGCGACCCATTCGATGTTCTGGGTCATGTCCTTGATGTCGCAGGTCTTGCAATGGACGCAATTCTGCGCGTTGATTTGCAGGCGCGGCTTGCCGTCCTCAATCCCCAGATATTCATAGACGCCCGCCGGACAATAGCGCGCCTCCGGCCCGGCATAGATCGGCAAATTGACCGCAACCGGGATTGCCGGGTCCTTGAGCACCAAATGACACGGCTGGTCCTCCTCGTGGTTGGTGAAGGACAGCGCCACCGAGGACAGCCGGTCAAAGGTAATCACGCCGTCGGGCTTGGGATAGACGATTGGCTTGAACAGATCGGCGCGCTGCGTCGTCGAGGCATCGGTGTGATGCTTCATCGCCGGAAAGATCGGCATTTTCAGATAACGCAGCCACATATCGGCGTTGGCCAGCGCCGATCCGAACAGGTCCCCATGGAATTTGGCGGCGAGCGGCTCTGCGTTCTGTACCAGTTTGAGTTCCTGGGCGATCCAGCTGCTGCGCACGGCGGCATCGTATTCGCCCAGCGCGTCATGCTCACGACCGGCGGCGACGGCGGCAGCGATGGCCTCGGCGGCCAGCATGCCGCTTTTTATCGCGGTGTGACTGCCCTTGATCCGGGGCACGTTGACAAAGCCCGCCGAACAGCCCGCCAGCACGCCGCCGGGGAACGCCAGTTGCGGCACCGACTGCCAGCCACCTTCGTTGATCGCGCGCGCGCCATACGACACGCGGCGGCCACCTTCGAGCACTTCGCGGATCGCCGGATGGGTTTTCCAGCGCTGGAATTCCTCGAACGGATAGACATACGGATTTGCGTAATCGAGCGCTGTAACGAAGCCGAGCGCTACCTGGTTATTCGCCTGATGATACAAAAATGCGCCGCCCCAGCTGTCGCTTTCGGACAGCGGCCAGCCTTGCGTGTGCAGTACCCGGCCCGGCACATGCTTGGCAGGATCGATATCCCACAGCTCCTTGATGCCCAACCCATAAATCTGCGGCTGGCAATCGCGTTCGAGGTCGTATTTTGCCTTCAGCCGCTTGGTCAAATGGCCGCGCGCGCCCTCGCAAAACACGGTATATTTGGCAAGCAGGTTCATGCCCGGCGCGTAATCGCTCTTTTCGCTGCCATCCTTGGCGATGCCCATATCACCGGTCTGCACGCCGATGACATGCCCGGCATTGTCATACAGAATTTCGGCAGCGGGAAATCCAGGGAATATTTCTACGCCCAGTTCTTCGGCCCGGGCCGCCAGCCAGCGGCACAGGCTGCCCAGCGAGCCGGTATAATTGCCATGGTTCGACATGAACGGCGGCATCAGGACATGCGGGATCGGTAGTTTGCCGGTCTTGGTCAGATACCAGTGCCAATTGTCGGTCACCGGGGTTTCCGCCATCGGGCAGTCGCCGGCGCGCCAATCGGGTAGCAGTTCATCGAGCGCGCGCGGATCGACCACCGCGCCCGACAGGATATGCGCGCCGATCTCCGAGCCCTTTTCCAGGATGCAGACCGATATCTCGGCGTTTACCTGTTTCAACCGGATCGCCGCCGCCAACCCTGCCGGGCCGCCGCCAACGATCACAACGTCATAGGCCATCGATTCCCGCTCGCTCATCGACTTGTCCGTTCCATAACTTGTTCAGTTGAGCCTTGATTGCTGCGTGCCGACAGGTCAAGACCCCGATTATGGAAGTGCGCCGCCAAACCACCCTGCCAGCCGACCTGAATGCGGCGCTGGACTGGTGGCGCGAGGCTGGGGTGGATTACGTGTTCGATGATACGCCGCGTCAATGGATCGCAATAACAAACGCCCAGGATGCGGATGTTGTTCCGGGCGATGCCAACAGCTTCCCTGCCGTCAAAGCGCTGCCACCGCCGCCGGCCCCGACCCCGGCCCTCGCCCTGATCGGTGGCGATCGTGCCAACTGGCCGGACGAGCTGGCTGCATTTACCCAATGGTGGCAATGCGAACCCTCACTCGACTTTGGCCAATTGCGCGGGCGAGTACCCCCGCGGGGCCCGCGGGATGCAGCACTGATGGTGCTGGTCACCGAACCCGAAGCGGAAGACAGCGATACCCTGCTGTCGGGACCGCAAGGGCGTTTGCTCGCAGCCATGTTGTCAGCGATGGGGTTGTTGGCGATGGGCCCATCTGCGGTGAATGGGCTCGCCGAACAGGTTTATTACGCCAGCGCCCTGCCGCGCCATACGCCGATGGCCGATTGGGCCGATCTGGCCGCGCAAGGTTTGGGCGACGTGCTGCGGCACCACGTCGCGCTGGCTCGTCCGCAGCGGGTGATTGCCTTCGGGCGGCATATTTCGATGCTGCTCGGCCTTGCGGGGCTCGAACCGGCGCTTACCGCGAACAGTTCAACGCAAAAAATGCCAGTTTTACCAAGCATTAGCCATAGGGGAAAAGGCGTACCGCTTTTGGTCGCGCGCGATCTCGGTTCGCTGCTTGAGAGGCCCATCGCCAAGGGCGCGTTCTGGCAGCACTGGCTTGAGTGGAACGCCGGCGAATAGTTCGGACAGGCATGGAGCCCGGTCGTTGAACGCAAGGCAAGTTTTGAAAAAATCGCATCGCAATATGAATAAAATGGAGCTGCGCAATCAGGCAGCGGCGCTTGTTGGCGCCATCTGGCTGACGCTTGGGCTCGCTGTACCCGCTCATGCCAACAGCGCCGCTGCCGAATATTTTCGCACCCGTGCCGATCGCAGCGCTGTTCCCCGATTGCTGAGCGAAGATGACCGCGCCTGGTACAAGAACCTGTTCGCCGCGATCAAGCAGCAGAGCTGGGGTCAGGTGCGCATCATGCTGGACACGCGGCCCGACGGCCCGCTGCATGCCGTCGCGCGCGCCGAATATTATCTTGCCCCCGGCTCGCCCCATATCGAGCTCGAACGCCTGACCCAGTGGCTGGCCGGCGCGGCCAATCTGCCTGAGGCCGAAGCCGTCGGCGCACTGGCGGTCAAGCGCGGCGCGGCGGCGCTGCCGATTTTGCCGGCCGCACAGATGCTGTTGCATCTGCCTGACAGTCCGCGCCGTATCCGTCCGCGTGAAGTCACTGATGGCACTATGCCGCTCTCCGTCGGCGCCGCCATCATTGACAAAATCAAGCTCGACGATCCCGACAATGCCAAGCTGCTGCTCGATGGGGTGGACGCCACGCTCAGCCCGGAAGCGCGTAGCGAATGGCGCCAACGCGTTGCCTGGGGTTATTACATCGAAAACCGCGATGCCGACGCCTATGCCATGGGCATCAGCGCCGGAAACAGTGGCACCGCCCCAAGGATGGGCGGAGGCTGGTCCGCCGAGGGCTGGTGGACTGCCGGACTTTCCGCATGGCAGGTCGGCGACTGCGCCCAGGCCGGCGACGCGTTCGGCAAGGCGGCAAGGTCAGCCGGCAATGCCGAACTTGTTGCTGCCAGCTATTACTGGCAAAGCCGCAGCTTCATCCGCTGTCGCCAGCCCGAACTAGCCGCCGCTCCGCTCCGCGCCGCCGCCGCCTATGACGAAACGATGTACGGCATGCTGGCCATCGAACAGCTTGGCATGAAAATACCGAGCACGCACGCCCAGGCCGACTTTACTGACGCCGACTGGCAGCGCCTGCGCGGGGTCGACAATGTCCGCACCGCCGTCGAACTCGCCGAAATCGGCGAGGACGGGCTTGCCGACGAAGTGCTGCGCTATCAGGCACGGATCGGCGATGCTGCGCTGTTCCAGCCGCTGTCGCGTCTGGCACGCGATATCGGCCTGCCAGCGACACAGCTGTGGATGGCCTATAACGCCCCCAGCGGCGGCTTCGCCGAGCCATGCAGCCGCTATCCCACGCCGAAATGGACGCCGGTAAATGGCTGGCAGATCGATCCGGCGCTGATCTACGCGCATACCTTGCAGGAATCGGTATTCCGGGTCCGCGCCATCAGCCCGGCGGGCGCGCGCGGATTGATGCAGATCATGCCCGCCGCCGCGCATGACCACGCCGCTGACCTGGGTATTGCCGGCACAGCCGAGGATCTCAGCCGGCCCGAAGTCAACCTGGCCATGGGCCAATTGCACCTTGCCAGTCTGCGCGCGTCTCCCGCCACGCAGGGCCTGTTGCCCAAGGTGATCGCCGCGTATAACGCCGGCCCGATCCCGGTCAGCCGCTGGAACAGCCAGATCCACGATCAGGGCGACCCGCTGCTGTGGATGGAATCGGTGCCCTATTGGGAAACGCGCGGCTATGTCGCCACGGTCCTGCGCAATTACTGGATGTATGAACGCCAGGCGGGCGGCCCGTCCGAAAGCCGTGCGGCGCTGGCCGAGGGGCTGTGGCCAACCTTCCCCGGCCTCGATGGCAGCCACGCGGTGCGCGTTACGGCCAAGAGCAGTCCGGCACGGCTGCCTGCCCCCTACAAGGAAGTCAGCCTGCGTGGCGATTGAGCGTTTTCATGGCAATTGATCTGGCGCGGCCGTTCAAGCCCATCGCGATTGCGCTGTTAACCATCTCCGACACGCGCGGTGCTGACAACGATACCTCGGGCGACATCCTGGCAGAGCGCATCCAGACCGCAGGCCACCGGCTGGCCGCGCGCGCGATCGAGCGCGACGACGTGCCCAGCCTCGTGCGGCGGCTCAACCGCTGGATCGACGATGCCGCCGTCGACTGCATCATCACCACCGGCGGCACCGGCCTGACCGGCCGCGACATCACCCCCGAAGCGCTTGACGCGATCAAGGACAAGGACATCCCCGGCTTCGGCGAATTGTTCCGCTGGATCAGCTACCAAACCATCGGCACCAGCACCGTCCAGTCCCGCGCCTGCGCCGTGATCGCACGCGGGACATACGTGTTCGCGCTGCCCGGTTCGAACGGCGCGGTAAAAGACGGCTGGGACCGAATTTTGGCGGAACAGCTGGATAGCCGCAATCGGCCATGCAATTTTGTCGAATTGATGCCAAGGTTAAGGGAAGTTTGAAGGGGCAGATTCCGGGGCCACCGCCCCAGCCCCGCCGAGCGCACCGGCGTTACTGCGGCCTGGAACACGTTCCCCAGCCTGACCAAAGAGGACATACACCATGATCGTGCTTGCCGGACACCTGAAGACCACCCCCGAACTGGCCGCGGAATTGGCCGACACCATGCGCATGCTGGTCGAGCCGACGCTGCGTGAGGATGGCTGCCTCGCCTACCACTTTGCGCTCGACAGTTCCACGGACGGCACCGTGCTGGTTTACGAACGCTGGCGCGATGCCGCTGCTCTGGCGCTGCATCTTGCCCAGCCTTCGATCTTGGCGTTGCTGGACGGCTGGGCCGATCGTGTCGACGCGTCGGGCGTGCGCAAATTTGACGCCGCCAACGAACGGGGCGTCATGGACTGATCGCGCTTTGCGGGTTCCTTAAATTGCCCCCGCCGGGGCTGATTTGGAAACACTCAGAGGCAGGATTTAGGCGCCTTTCTTTGGACCCTCGCTCAAGAAAGCGGGGTCCCGGGTCACGCCCGGGACAACGATTTTGGCCTATGTTAGCGCATATGGGCCACTGCCCCCTAATGTTGTCATTTTATCCCTTCGACATTCCTGGCGAACGCTTTTAACGCCTTGCCATGCTCGTCTTCGAAATTGACATCGAATCCCTCTGGCCGGCAGCCATAGATTGGGAAGCACTGGCCCGCCGGGCCGCAAGCGCTGCTGCCGTGGTTGCGCTGGAACTTGCCAATCCGCGTCTCCAGGCCAGCCTAGTGTTCGCCGACGATGCCGAGGTTCATGCGCTCAACCGCGAGTGGCGCGGCAAGGATAAGCCGACCAATGTGCTGTCGTTCCCGATGCTGACGCGCGCCGATCTGCTAGGCATTGCCCCGGATGGCCCGCCCGAATTGCTGGGCGATATCGCGCTGGCTTACGAGACTTGCGCCCGCGAGGCCTCGGAAAAAAGCATTACGGTCGAGGCGCATGCCGCGCATCTGATCGTGCACGGCCTGCTACATCTGGCAGGCCACGATCATGAAGCATCGCCCGCCGATGCCGACGCGATGGAGGCTTTGGAGATAAAGGCGCTTGCGTCGATGGGGCTTGCCGACCCATACGCAGAACCGCGATTATGTGATGGAGCAATGCGCTGACATGGCCGAACAAGGCCGCAATGATCCGGGCAATGGGGACCCGGACAGTAGGCGCCCGATCTGGCGGGCAATCCGCACCTTTTTTGAAGGTGGCGAAGCCGACCAGTCGTTGCGCGCCCAGATCGAGGAAGCGATCGAGGAACATGAGGAAGGAGCGGACGATACCGCCCCGGCCAATGGTGATCTGTCGCTGATCGAACGCACGATGCTGCGCAATTTGCTCCATTTCAGCGAGCACGACGCCGATGATGTCGCCATCCCGCGCAGTTCGATCATCGCCCTGCCACACTCGGCGAGCTGGCCAGAGGTGGTCGCCGCCTTTGCCGCGCATGGCCACAGCCGCCTGCCGATTTATCGCGAAACGCTCGACGAAATTATCGGCATGATGCTGATGAAAGACGTGTTTGCCTGCATGGCCAGTGGCGAGGCGCCGCCGCACGACTGGTCGGGGCTGATGCGCCAGCCGTTGTTTGTGCCGCAGGCGCGCGGCGCGCTGGACGTGTTGGCCGACATGCGCGCCAGCCGCATTCACCTGGCGGTCGTAGTCGATGAGTATTCGGGCACCGACGGCATCATCACCTTCGAGGATCTGGTCGAGGAAATAGTCGGTCATATCGAGGACGAGCATGACGACGCCCCGGTCGACATGCTGCGGCCGCTGGAAAACGGTCTGTGGGACGCCGATGCCCACGTCGAACTGGAAGAGGTCGCGCTTAAAGTCGATCCGCGCCTCGCCGATGAGAGCCTGTCGGTCGATACGTTGGGCGGGCTGGCATTCCTGCTGGCCGAACACGTCCCCTCGGTCGGCACCGTGCTCGATCATCCCAGCGGCTGGCGAATCGAAGTGACGGCGGGCGACGAACGCCACGTCACCCGGTTGCGGCTGCATCCGCCCTGTGCCGATATGGCGGATTCCTAGTGGCTGCCAGTCGCCGTCTGCCACCACTGCGCGCGCTTGAGGCATTCGTGCGCGTGGTGCGGCTGGGTTCGGCCAAGGCTGCGGCAAGCGAACTGGGGTTGAGTCCCTCGGCGCTGTCGCGGCGGGTGGGCGCGCTGGAGGATTTCACTGGCAAGCGCCTGTTTACCCGCCAGCATCAGGCGATGAAACTGACCGAGGATGGCCAGGCTTTTTTCCAGGCGGTGTCGCCCAAGCTGGATCAACTCGCCGAAGCGGTCGATTCGCAGATCGACAACAGCAATGTCATGCGGCTGCATCTCGGCGTGCCGTCACTGTTTGCCGGGCAGCGACTGTTTCCGCGCCTGCCCGAGCTGCGCAAGGCCCATCCGCGCCTGCATATCGATATCGAAACTGGCCCGCATCTCGATGACCGGGTTGGCGATACGCTGGACGCGGCGATTATCCTCAGCAAGGACCCCGACCCGAATTTCCATACCGTTCGACTCGATCACAACCGCATCTATGCGTTCACGTCGCGGGAATTGGCGACGAAAATCGGGCTCGTGCCCGATCTCCG
>JAYUBN010000133.1:0-14260 GCA_043740855.1 Sphingomonadales bacterium
CTGTATACGCCTGCAACAAGGTAGTCGCCCAAGGTCATGTCCTTGAAGCGCGGGTCCATCATATCGCGCATGGCTTCCCGATAGAACTTGGCGATGCCAGCCAGCATCTTGATAAATCGTGGGCGAAGAAGGTTGTGCTTCTGCGCGAAAAGTCCCCCGAGACCGGTTCCAGCGGCATATTCGAAACGCCCGCCATCGAGCGAGGCCGCGAAAGACATATCGGATAATTTGGTCGGCGCTTTGAGGTGCGCGAACATCGCCGTCAGGTTCGGGTAAGTCGCCCGGTTGAATACGATGAAGCCGGTATCGACGGGAATTGTCCATCCAGCCATGCTCACCTGAACGGTGTTCGAATGCCCGCCCACTCGATCCGCCTGCTCGTATAGGGTAACGTCATGCCGACGGCTCAGCAGCCATGCTGCCGAAAGGCCGGATATACCGGTGCCAACCACTGCGATTTTAAGGAGATCTTTGTCCGGCATGCTCTTGAAATCCCAGATTCGCTTTGAAGAACGCAGCGCATCCCGCTTTGGATCACCGGCCAGTGATCCAATCGAGGGCAATCTGCGTTTAAAGGCGCATGCAAGCCGTTTGCGAAACTCCGTGCTTTCACGGCATCCTGCCGCGCCTCTCCCCCCCAGGGCGGCCTCGCAGGCGGCTTGCTACCCCAAGCCAACCGGTGCCGGCCATGATCGGTAGGCCGCAGGTGAATTGGCAACAGGCGATCGAAGCAGTTGCGCTGCGGCAGGACAGGGAGGCTTTTGCCGCCCTGTTTGGTTATTTTGCCCCACGCGTGAAAACCTTCATGCGACGTTCCGGGGCGAGCGAGGCAGATGCCGAGAATCTGGCGCAGGAAACCATGCTGCGGGTCTGGCGCAAGGCTGAAATGTTCAACCCCGCCACCACGGGTTTCGAGGCATGGATTTTTACCATAGCACGCAATCTTCGCATCGATATCGTGCGCCGCGAACGACGGGGTGTGCTGGAAGGCGCATCGGGTATTGATGCTGAATTCCTGCTTGACGATGCCACGCTGCCCGATGCGGCGCTGGCGACTTCGCAGAACGAGGTGCGGATACGCAGCGCCTTGGCCGAACTATCGGACGAGCAGCAAAGCGTTGTCGAATTGTCCTTTTATCAGGAGAAAGCCCATGCAGAGATCGCCAAGGCTCTTGGCATCCCGCTTGGCACCGTGAAATCGCGTTTGCGGCTGGCCATGGCCAAGCTGCGCAGCTTGATGGGCGACCTCTGATGATTATCCAGCACCATCCCACTGACGAACTATTGCTGGCTTATTCAGCCGGCACGCTGGACCAGGGGCAGCATATCGCGATTGCGACCCACCTTTTACAGTGCAAGGCTTGCCATGGCTGGGCGCAATCGATTGAAAACCTCGGCGGCTCGCTGCTGAGTTCTCTGCCGCCGACAGAGATGGCCAGCGATGCCTTCAGGCAGCTTGAAGCCCGGCTTGATGAACCCACGGCTGCGCCGCCAGAGGCACGCCGCGGGAATGCCTTTTGCGACATGCCGGAGGTGCCGCCCTTCGTGCGCAGGATCCCGGTCGGGAAATGGCGCTGGCTTGCCCCGCAAGTGCATCTGCAGCGGCTGGAACTTTCCGAACCCGGCGACACGCGCGTTTTCCTGTTGCGGGCGAAGCCAGGGGTGAAGCTGCTGCCGCACGATCACAGCGGCACTGAAATGACCTGTGTTCTGACTGGCAGCTTCAGCCATGATTGCGTCCGCTATGGCCCCGGCGATTTCGATTGGGGTGACAAGCAAAATAGCCACGAGATCGCTATTGGGCCGGAAGGTGATTGTATTTGCCTGATTGCCATGCAGGGAGAACTCAGGCTCAAGGGCTTCCTCGGCCAGTTAATCCAGCCGCTGATCTCGATCTGAGACATGGCGACCGGTATTCTTGCCGACTTGCTGGCAGCTGGCATCGCCCTGTCAGCAGCCATGGCCTGCGCCTGGCAGGTACAGCGCGTCTCGGGCAATTCGGGCTGGATCGACATATTCTGGACCTTCGGTACAGGCGCTGCGGCTGTGCTGCTGGCATTGCTGCCGGCAGACGAGATGGAGTGGCCGCAAGCCCGTCAAGGGCTGGTCGCCGGCTTTGCCGCTGCGTGGTCGATGCGCCTCGGCTTGCACATTCTCGCGCGCACCCGGACGACCGCTGACGATCCGCGCTATCGCGACATGATCCTGCAATGGGGCGTGCACGCGCCTGCAAGGCTGTTCTGGCATTTACAGATACAGGCGGTGGTGGGCCTGTTGCTGGCTAGTTGCGTGATGTTGGCCGCACGCAATCCGGCCACGCTGTTTCGCCTTCAGGATATTGCGGCGATCTTCCTCTTCCTGACTGGAATGATCGGTGAAACGATTGCCGATGCACAATTGTACGCTTTCAAGCAGAAGGCACAAAGCCGCGGCGAAATTTGCGACATCGGGTTGTGGCGCTGGTCGCGACACCCCAACTACTTCTTCGAGTGGCTGTGCTGGCTGGCCTATCCGCTATTGGCCATAGATTTTGACGGAGGCCACCCACTCGGCTTTCTGGCGGTTCTGGCCCCGCTGTGCATCTATTGGTTGCTGGTGTATGTATCTGGCATACCCCCGCTTGAAGCGCATATGTTGCGTACCCGCAAAGCGAAATTCAATGCCTATCGGCAGCGCACAAACGCCTTTTTCCCATGGCCGCCGCGTCGTTGACTTACGCGACCAGTTTGCTCGTCACCCAAAAGGCCGTTGTGGCGGCAATGCCACCCAGCAGACCACCCCACGCCATATCAACCAGGGTTAGGGTAGTCGTCCAATTGCGCAGCGTCGCCTGGTTTGTCAGGTCATAGGTACCGTAGGTGAACAGCCCAAAAAGCGCACCGAGCAGCAATGCCGTCAATACATTCCCGCTCTTGAGCGCTGGACTGATCGCGAAGAACACGAGGCCAAGCGGGTAAAGCAGGTAGAATGCCACTCCCGGCATCACACTGAATTTGCCCAGCAGAATATCGCCCAACACCGGCTTATAGAGCCGGCTCGACATTGCGCCCAACCACACCATGTCAGCCAGAAAGAAAGTCATCAACGCAATTATATAGGAAGATATGTTCGCCATGGCCGGTTCCCGTTACTGTGATCGATGCACTCGACCTTGCCGTCTCGTCAAATGTGAAACGGTCGGATCCACTGGTTGGATCAGTCGCGAGGCAACCGGACTGTCGATCGGCGCCCAAACGGGACCCGCGATTGGCGCCGAACGGGGCCGCAACTGGCCGCCGGCTGCAACGCCAGGTCGAGCATCCGGCGAAATTTGGTGATCGGGCCCTCAGGCATTTCCAGAAAGGCTTCGACGCCATAACGGCGACTCCTCAGCCGTGAGGCGAGTCACAGGCGCTGTCTTTACCGTGGCCCTGCTTTAATTTGTTGCTCATTTCGTACGACGATTTGGGTGCTGACGTGGACGCGGTGGGAGAATGGCGCTAAAGAAAGGTGCAAAATACAAGGGCAAGGACGGCATGGCCGCAAATTTCGACAGTGGCGGGATGATTATTCCGCATAACAATGCCGAATGTACCGCCGAGGCCAACAGCTCGCCGATCAGTGCATCCGAAAAGGTTTCCGATGCCATCATTCGTGGCATCCGTTCGGGCGCATTCGTGCCCGGGCAGCATCTTGTCGAGCCGGATCTCACCCGGCGCCTTGGCATCAGCCGAGGTTCACTGCGCGAGGCTTTGAAACACTTGGCCGCCGCCGGCATCGTCACCCTCACCCATTTTCGCGGCGCCTATATCGCTACGCTCGATAGCAAGTCGGTGCTGGACCTTCTGGAAACTCTGGAACCCTTGTGCCAATTAGCCGCCCGCCTCGCCGCCGAGCATTGCGACACCGATGAAAAGTGCCGCAAAATCGCCGCCGCCGCCGCCGCCACCGACGATGCCAACCGCAGTCACAATCGCGGCCAATATCTCGAAATGCGCCGAAACTTCTACACCGCGCTGGTCAGCATCGGCGGCAACGGCGAGCTGGAGCGCGTGATGCCACTCGCGCGCACCGACCTGTTTCGCGCTCAGGTAGAGACCATCCAGACTGAAAAACAAAGCAACCGCCACGCCGCAGGCTATGGCAAGATCGCCAAAGCCGTGCTCGATCGCAACCCCGCTGCGGCAGAACGCGCAGTAAAAAAGCATTTCGCCGGGACCCGTGCGACGATCAAGGAATTACCTGCTGACGCCTTCGGTGGCTGAGTTATGCGCTCTCGTCCACTGGACTGCACCAATTCGATCGCAAAATGGCCGGACGAAATCGCCTGATGGTTTTTAGCGCTGCTTGGGGTGGGAAGGCGATGGCGCCGCGCTATCGTCTTTGCCAGTGGGGGCTGCCTGCGGTATTTTGTGCCTCGCACAGGCGCTGGATAAGATACCCAATTGCTACACCACGACAATACCCCCCTTCAGGCACACCTCGGTGCATAAGGCGGGCTAGATTGGCGCAGGGCAACCTGAAATCCTTTGACGGTTGGCAATCAGGATCAAGCCGCCTGACCTACAGGAGCAATTTTTGTGCTTGATGCCCAATATTCAAAAATTACATCGCGGTACTTGATTGTCATAGCAATGACATACGCGGCATGTCTATTCACAATATTTGTAAATAGAGGGCCGTGCCTGGATGAATTTTGGACAATGTGGATGACTGATCCGCACCTGTCATTAAAATATGCCTACCAGCGACGATGGTCCACCGACCTCCATCCGCCTCTTTATTATTTTTTAACATGGCTACTGCGCCACATTACAAACGATAATTTCACTTATGTACGTTTAATCAATATTTTTCCGTTTGTTATTTTCATACCGACGTTAGTGTTATGGAAAAAATATTGCGGGATAGGGCCATGGCTCGCGACCTTTCTCACCGTCCTGGTATCATCGCCGTTTTTTTTGGCCAATTCTGTTGATTTACGGTCATATTATTCGTTGACTGTGCTGGGGGCCTGCCTGGTCATGCTTACCAGGATTGGTAGGTCCATACCCGCGGTGTCTATCCTAGACAACAAGTGGCTGATATTCGTCACCGTTGTAACAATTTTGATTTCCCTAAACTTACATTACTCTGCGTCTTTAGTGTATCTTTGGGTTATTTCTGTCGAAATCATAAAATCTATGCGTGATAGAAATTTCCGATGGGTTGTCATATTGTCCGCAACGACTTTTATCGCCGGATTGATATTACTGTGGTGTCTGTGGCACACGTTTAAAACGGTGCCAAATTTTTCATACTTAAACACCGCCCCTTCCCGGTCAGCTAAATTTATTATTGCTGGCGTAGCCCTAAGTACCTTACCAAATTTAGGCATAAATTTAGCAATACTGCTGTCATTTGTGCGACGTCGATCAGTCAACGTCTCGATATGGGCGTGGAGTTTGGCAACACTGGGCATAGCAGCATTAGCTCTGTTTTTCCAATCCTTGCTGAATCATGCAATGGGTTTGAATTATGTAATGGATCTGATTCCGATTGGCTCTGCCTTTATTGCTGACATTGTCAGCGGTTTTATTTTTTCTGATGGCCTGCTTGTCATTCTGATGGGACTTTCCGCTATCTCATCTCAATATATTACCGCTTATCACGAATTAGAAAATAAGCGTTGGTTATTATACTCCAATATTTTTAGAGATATTAAGCACCTCTGTCCTTCGGCACAATTTGTTGGCGTTGATCAAAATTCTCTGCCGGAATTTGCCCATCATCCTTTGGTTTCTGGCTGGATCGGCGTATTTCCTGAAGGGTATGCTGAAGTAGGGCGATTAAGTAATGTAGAATTTATAGTGACATCGGCAACCAATTATACCGATATTACCTTGGATAAATGCCCTCTCATGCTTCTGTCCGATCACGAAGTGACACCTACGCGATTAAGCATGCCTGATCTGCTGCGTGAAGCCAAAATTTCTATCAAAAACTATCGCTATTTTACTGCATATGGCCATGATTATCAGAGATTGTTTGTTTTTTACCCATAGTCAGTCTGCACGCCGGCGTCACGGCGCCGGCGCGGGCGTTGCATGCCGAATACCGACCCACTGTCCACAACAGGAACCCTGTCCCGCTTGCCTGTGCCGCCCGCTTGCGGCACACAAACGCTCATGACCCCGGCGATTTTTGGCCTTTCCGGGCCGGTCCTTACGGACAACGAGCGCAGTTTTTTCCGCGACGCGGACCCGGCGGGCTACATCCTGTTCGGCCGCAACGTGCAAACCCGCGCGCAATTGCGCCGCCTGACCGACGCGCTGCGAGCGATCCATGGCCGCGAACGGCTGTTCATCTGCATCGATCAGGAGGGCGGCCGGGTCGCCCGAATGCGCGCGCCGGAATGGCCCGCCTATCCCCCGGGCGCGGTGTTCGACCGGCTCTATGATCTAGCCCCGATCAGCGCCATCGCCGCCGCACGTGCCAATGCCCACGCACTGGGGCTCGATCTGGCCCAAGCGGGCATTACGGTCGATTGCACGCCCTTGCTCGATGTCCGCCAGCCCGGCGCACATGATGTGATCGGCGATCGCGCGCTGGGCAGTGAGCCGCTGCGCGTTGCTGCGCTCGGCCGCGCCGTGCTGGGCGGGCTGGCCGCAGCCGGGGTTGCCGGGGTGATCAAGCACCTGCCGGGCCATGGCCGCGCACAGGCGGACAGCCATCAGGAATTGCCGACGGTCACTGCGAGCGAGGCCGAGTTGGAGCGCGATCTGGCGCCGTTCCGCGCGCTGGCCCATGCCACTATCGGGATGACCGGGCATATCCGGTTTACCGCCTGGGATGCGGAAAACCCGGCGACACTGTCGCCTTACGTCGTCCAGGCGATCATCCGCGACCGGATCGGCTTTGACGGGCTGCTGCTGACCGACGACATCGATATGGCGGCGCTCAGCGGCACGATCCCGCAGCGGTCGGCCCGCGCCATTGCCGCGGGCTGCGATGTCGTGCTCAATTGCTGGGGCCGGATGGACGATATGACCGGCATGGCGAACATGCTTCCGGCGCTGACCGCGCAGGCGGCGGCACGGCTCGAGCGCGCCCTGCACGCCGTGCCGCTGCCCACTGCTGCCGCTTCGCAGACCCAACTGGTCGAAACGCGCGATGCCCTGCTGGGGCTGCTGGCTGAGGCGGGCGAGTGACGCAGAACGGCGCAGCATCCCTCAACCCTCCCCCACGGGCGGAGGATTTTGTAAACGATGGCTGGGACACGCCCGAACTCGCCGCAGCGCCTGTCGCGCTGCATCTGGAACTGGACGGTTGGGAAGGGCCGCTCGACCTGCTGCTCGATCTCGCACGGCGGCAGAAGGTCGACCTCCGGCGGATTTCCATCCTAGACCTCGTCGATCAATATCTCGTCTATATCGGGCAGGCTGCGGACATGCGGCTGGAACTGGCCGCCGATTATCTGGTGATGGCTGCATGGCTTGCCTATCTCAAATCCGCGTTGTTGTTGCCGCGCGAGGAACAGGAAGACCCCAGCGCCGAAGAATTGGCGCTGCGCCTGCAAATGCGCCTGGCGCGGCTGGGGGCAATGCGCGAAGCTGCGGCGCGACTGATGGCGCGCGACCGGCTGGGCCGCGATGTCTTTGCGCGCGGCGCGCCCGAAGGGCTGCGGATCGATCGCCGGCATGTCTGGCAATGCGATCTGTTCGCGCTGATGCGCGCGTATGGCCAAGTCAAGTTTCGTAGCCAGCCGGTGGTGCATATAGTGCGGGACCGGCTCGTCATGACGCTGGAGGCGGCACTGGCGCGGGTCTGGGCGATGCTGGGGGTGACACGCGAGTGGGCGGAATTGCACACCTTCCTGCCGAACGGTGATACGGCAGCAGACCCCCGCTTGCGGCGCTCGGCACTGGCGTCCAGCTTCGTCGCCGCGCTGGAACTCGCACGACTGGGCAAGGCGGAACTGGCCCAACACGAGATTTTTGGGCCGCTGCTGCTGCGGCGCACGCAACCATGAGCAGCCAAGGCGCCGTGAGCGATGATCTTGAGCGCGCGGTCGAGGCGGCCTTGTTCGCCGCCACCGAAGCGATGAGCGCGGCAGCAATTTCCGCGCATCTCGGGGGCGCCGATGTCAGCGGGGCATTGGCGGCGCTGGCCGCGCATTACGCGCCGCGCGGGGTGCAACTGGTGCAGCGCGGCGATTGCTGGCATTTCCAGACCGCGCCCGACCTTGCCTATCTGCTGCGCCGCGAGCGCGAGGAACCGCGCCGGTTGTCGCGCGCGGCCACCGAATGTCTGGCAATCGTCGCTTATTATGAGCCAGTCAGCCGCGCCGAAATCGAATCGATTCGCGGCGTGCAGACTGCACGGGGCACGCTCGACGTCTTGATGGCGGCGGGCTGGGTGGGCGTCGCCGGGCGGCGCGAAGTGCCCGGCCGGCCGGTAATCTATGCCACCACGCCCGAGTTTCTGCGCCATTTCGGATTGGCATCGCGCCGCGACTTGCCCGGAATCGATGAATTGCGGGCCGCTGGCCTGCTCGATCCGGTCGAGGATGCAGTCGAAGCGACCCTGAATCATTCAGAGGTGACGGCGCGCACGTCGCGCAATGATTCGGGGGATGGGGTGGCAGAAACCGGATACAGCGCCTAGATAGGTGTTTCGGGGGAAGGATCGCGGTCGTTCTTCGGCACGCGCCCCAATTTGTTTTCAGGAGTAGGTTTCATGGGTCTGTCGCTTCCCCATCTGATCATTCTGGCGCTGGTGGTGCTGGTATTGTTCGGTCGCGGCCGTATCTCCGAAATGATGGGTGATTTCGGCAAGGGCATCAAAAGCTTCAAGGAAGGCATGGCGGACGAGACGACAAACCGTCCGGTAAGCCCGCCCGCAGCGGCAGTGCCGCCGGTGCAGATACCAGCGCCGATTGCTTCGTCGCCACCATTGGGCGATGTGTCGCCCGCGCCCGTCGCCCCAGTGGCCCGCGAAAACGTCACGCCTGACCCACGCGACAATCCCGGCGCCGGCCGCAACTGACGCCGCCCCGCTACTGACATGCTGTTTGATATCGCTCCTTCGGAAATGCTGCTGGTCGTGATCGTCGCGGTGGTAGTAATCGGACCAAAGGATTTGCCGCTGGCGCTGCGTACTGCGGGGCGCTGGATGGGCAAGATGCGCCGCGTCTCAGGCCATTTTCGCACCGGCATCGAAACCATGATCCGCGAGGCCGAACTGGCGGACATGGAAAAGCTATGGCGCGAGCAGAACGAGGCGATCATGCAGGCGCACCCCGTGACGCCGGTGGTGCCCGCGTTGATCGAGCACGCGCCGACAAACGCTGCGCATGCCGATACGCCACTCGTGCCAGAGTTAAGCGACCATGCGCCGCTCGACGGCCCTGAACCGGATTTTGCCGCCAGGCGCGGTGATGCCATGGGCGATCACTTCCAGTTTCAGGACGATGAGCCGCAATTGCCGCTGCGGCCTGCGCCGCCCGCCGCCCCCTTGGCCGACTGAGCGGCCGCGGCACCATGGCTTTCAGGATTCCCGATATTGACGACAGCCAGGCGCCGCTGCTCGATCACCTTATTGAACTGCGCGCCCGACTGATGCGATGCATTGCCGCGCTGGCGGTGACCTTTTGCGTATGCCTCTATTTCGTCGATGCCATATTTGCATTCCTGGTGCAGCCGCTGGCAGGAGCGTTTCCCAAGGGCGTGGTTGCCCGGCTGGTCTATACCAAGCTGTACGAAGCTTTTTTCGTCGAACTGAAAGTGGCATTGTTCGCAGCCTTTTTCCTCAGCTTTCCGGTGATCGCCAACCAGCTTTGGGCTTTTGTCGCGCCCGGCCTTTACGCCAAGGAAAAACGCGCCTTCCTGCCCTTCCTGATTGCTACGCCGGTGCTGTTTCTGTGCGGCGCGGCGCTAGCCTATTATGTCGTGATGCCTACCGCCTTCCGCTGGCTGCTGGGTTTTTCAGGTACGCGCGGCGGCATCAAGCTGGAGGCCATGCCCAGCACCGGCGATTATCTCGGGCTGGTGATGCAATTTATCCTGGTGTTCGGGATCAGCTTTTTGCTGCCCGTCCTGCTGTTGCTGCTCAACCGTGCCGGCATCGTCAATCGCAAGCAATTGTCGGGCGCGCGGCGCTATGTGATCGTGGCGATCGTGGCCATGGCAGCGGTGATGACCCCGCCTGACGTCGCCTCGCAATTGATGCTGGCCGTGCCAATGCTGTTCCTGTTCGAAGGCTCGCTGATCGTGATGTGGCTGGGCGAACGGAAAGCGGCGAAGGAAGCGGCGAAGGAAGCGGCAAAGGTAGTCGAGGGCCAGGCGGGGTAAGAAAAAAGAGCGTTGCGGTACTGCGGTCCTGCGCTCTGACCCCGCCATAACGCAGCGATCGAACCACGCGGCTGCCGGTTGATCGCGATCCAGTCTGGTCTGACTGTTGCGCCACCTGCGTTCATGCAAACGAATTATGCTGGATTTTATACCCTATCGCTCCCGCTTCGCGGATCGAGCGACCAGGATTCTATAGTGAAGCTGACTGACGGCACATCGACTTTGGATGCGATCATTCTTGCTCGCCGCACTGCTTCCCCGCACTCTCATGGACCGTCACCACGGACTGGACGGCTTCCGCTGCCGTGATGGCGGAGATCCTGCTCTGTTGATCGCCCCAGATGCAGCACTTCAAATGTAACAGTTTATCAAAGAGGTGCGACCGGAGTGTCGATAGACCGGCTCAAACAGCACTGGCGCCATGCGCTGCGGTATCCCGTAGCATCTGCACGATCACCGGCTACCTTGACCGCCGTGTTGCTGGCCATGGTTTTGGCCGGGTCCGCATTGGAATATGCCCGTTGGCAGAGCCATGTCCCGGCTGGCGGCTTGGGGCTGGCCGATGCCAGCGGCTCATTGCCAAATCCGCTGCTGTATTTTGGCCAAGGGTCTCCCGGCGCTCGCGGTTTCCGGGCCTTGCGGCAAACCAAAAACCGGGCGCCGCCGATCGGCCGCAAAATGGTGAAAGCGCATGAGCAGGTGCTGGCGAATATGCGCTATGCTCCAGCGGGCTCGGACGCGCTTGATTTTATCGACGATGTCATTTCGACCAGCCCCCCATCGATCCAAATCACGCACGCGACGATCACGGACAATATTACGCCAACCCCACGATCCCGCTTTCCAACCTTTCCAATTTACGAAGGAGCGCCTTCGCCTTTCCCCGTACCGGAGCCAGTCACATGGTCGATGCTTGTCTTGGGGATGTTCCTGATGGGGGCCGAAGTGAGGTCAAGGCAACGGCGTCACGCGGAAGATGAGATACGCTGTGATGTCATGGCGCCCGGTGCGGCGGCCATCTCATTGCAGCCGTCTGTAAAGGCCCCATGCGACGGAGCCGATTTCCGAGCTGGGGCATGGTCGGCATTTTAATGGTCGCTTGCCTCTGGCTGCACAGCCGGAGCACCGATGCGTAGGCATTTCCGGCCCCTGCGGGTTAAGAATTCGCGCTCGTTGCGCAGCTATCGGCCGGCCGCCGCGGTGACGCGCGGATGAATTATCCGCCAGTCCATCATCCACAACTGGGTCTGGGCGACGGCGAAACCCATTCGGTCCGCAGCCTCCTCAATGTTTCCGATCCCCTCGCATTCGGTGACTGCGTCTGGAACGCGAACGACGTGCCGCCGGGGCCGGTTTGAGTGCGTATCGATCTGGCCAGGCATTTTCCCGGACAACAGCACGGCCGGGATTGTCGAAGCTGTCAGGTATTTCACCCAGCCGGTGTGGCGAAACGCCATACCGGCTGGCTGCGCCATCGCGGCAAATGCAGACGGCGATGTGCAGGTATGCCGGTTTTCGCAGGCCGGTCATCATGTCGGATAACGGCCATTTTAAGCGGCAGACGCGCTACCCTTGCACTTTCCGTCCCCCGACCCACACTTCCAGCACCTGCGTTGCGCGCAGATCAGTGGGGCTGGCCAGCAGCAGGTCCCGGTCGATGAGCAGGAAATCCGCCCGTTGCCCGACTTCGATCCGTCCAAAATGGCCATCGCCAAAGCCGGCGTAAGCGGCATTGGCGGTGACGGCGGCGAACGCTGCTTCGCGGGCAAGTTTTTCCTGCGGTTGCCAGCCGCCGTAGGGCTGCGAGTCGGCACCTTGGCGAGTGATAGCGGCGGCAATGGCGGCAAACAGGTTGGGGACCTCGCCAGGGGCGCCTGAGCCGAATGCCAGCACCGCGCCCGTTGCGGAGATGGACTTCCACGGAAAGGCGCCGGTGACGCGCATCGGCCCGAGCCGGGCTTCGGCCATGTCGCGTGCCCCGGCAACTTCGTTCGGCAGCATCGTGGCGACCGCGCCATGCGAGCCGAACTGGGCAAGATCGGTGGGGTCAAGCACCTGGCTATCTTCGATCCGCCAGCGACGGTCGCCACGGTAGGTCTCGGCGAGATCGGCGATTGCGTGAAGCGCCTGGGCATTGGCGGCATCGCCGGCGGCGTGAATGACGACCTGGAAATGGTCAATGGCAGCGCGGCTCATCAGGTTTTTCAATTGGGTTTCGCTGAGCCGAGACAGGCCGTGGTTGGCCGGATCATCGGCGTATGGCGCTTTCAGCAAGGCGCTGTGCTGCGCGAGAGTACCGTCAAGCGTCAGGCTGACCCCGTTCAGCCGCAGCCGGTCCTCGTACAGCCACGGCGTCGGGCCGGGGCCGCCGATCAGCGCCATCGCCTCGACGCCATCGGCATAAGCCATGATCCGCATCGCCAGCGCACCGCTATCGCCCGCGCGGCGATAGGTCTGCCAATCCTCGATCGTCGTGCCGATGTCGGTCACCGCGGTGATACCGTGCTTCAGCAGGATTGCTTGCGCACTGGCAAAGGCAAGGTCGCGATCTTCGGCGCGGGGCGCAGGAACAAGTGCGGCAACCAGCGCCATTGCGCTGTCCACCAGTACTCCGCTCGGTTTTCCGGCCGCCCCGCCTTCGCTCCGGTCGCGTGCAATCCGTCCGCCCGGTGGATCGCGCGTCAGCGCGGAAATATGCGCCAACGCCAGCGCTTTCGAATTAGCCCAGCCGGCATGGCCGTCGGCGCTGATCAGCCACACCGGATGCTCGGCTACGCCAGCGGGGATATTGAGGGCAGCGAGATCGGCGGCGGTGATCGCGCCCGTTAACTGCCAGCGGTCGGTGTCCCAGCCGCGCCCGATGATCCAGCCGCGATCGGGATGCGCGGCAGTGTATGCGGCCAGGCGACTTTGCGCTTCGGCCAGCGATCTGGCCGAAGTCAGGTCCAGCGTCAGCGCCGCAAAACCCAGCGCCATGACATCTGCATGCGCGTCGATCAGGCCGGGAATGGCGACGTGGCCATGCTCATCGACGGCATAATCGACGCGGGCAGGGCGTTTCTCGCCCCGGTGCAGCACAGCCGCGATACGGCCGTCATTGCCGATCACCATGCCGGTGAAATGGACGACGTCTCCCCGTGCATCCAACGTCGTACCGTCAAGATTATCGACCAGCGTATCGGCACGCGCGGACGCGCCGATGAGTGAAGCGCCCAGTACCGCGGCAATCGCCCAGGCGCTGCGCTTCACTTACGGCCTTTGCGCGGCAACCGGCGCACCAGCGCGCTGGTATCCTGGCGGCCACCGCCAAGCGCCTGGACATCGGCATAGAACTGATCGACGAGCCCGGTAATCGGCAGCGACAGGCCCAACCCGCGCCCTTCGTCCAGTGCCAGGCCCAGGTCCTTGCGCATCCAGTCAATGGCAAAGCCAAAGTCGAAGCTGTCCTGCGCCATCGTCTGCCAGCGATTGTCGAGCTGCCAGCTTTGCGCGGCGCCGTGCGAGATTGCCTCGAATACCTTGTCGAGGTCGAGATGCGCCGCCTGTGCCAGCCGCAGTGCCTCGGCGACGCCGGCAATGGCGCCGGCGATACAGATCTGGTTGGCCATCTTGCAGGATTGCCCGGCCCCGGCCTTGCCGACATGGACGATACGCTGCGAATAGGCCTGCATGACCGGGCGCGCCGCCTCGATGGCGTCGGCCCGGCCGCCGCACATCAACGTCAGCGTGCCATTTTCCGCACCGACCTGCGATCCGGTCATCGGCGCATCGACGCAGTGAATATGCAGGTCGCGCGCTTCGACCGCGATCTGCCGCGCGATCCGCGCCGAAACGGTAGTGTGATCGACGAAGCTGCTGCCCGATTTCAGCGTCGAAAACGCGCCCTGCGGGCCGAGCACGACTTCGGCGAGATCGTCGTCATTGCCAACACAGGTAATGACCATGTCCGC
>JAYUBN010000134.1:0-37636 GCA_043740855.1 Sphingomonadales bacterium
TTACGGAACCGGCGCCAACTACCGGGCAGGTCGAGGCGTTGCAGCAGCGCCTGCTCGCCAGCCAGCAAACGATTGCGACGCTGGAACGGCAATTGGCCGATGCCAAAAACCGCGCCGTCGCCATGGACCAGTGCCGCGTCAAGAACGGCCGGCTGGTGTTCATCGGCCGCGAACTGATCGAAGGCTACGCGCGCCGGTATCGCGAGACCAAATCCAGGGACCCGCTGCAGCTGGGCCGCCGCCGTTTCGAATTCGAATTGCAGGCGCTGTCCGAGGCGCTTTACGACAATCGCGCCGATGTCGCGATCCGGGTTCCGGGGGAGCCGCGCGCGCCGGAACCGCCCGCAGCGTCTCCCGCTCCCGCTCCCGTTACTGCGCCGCCTTCCCCGGCCAAGGGTAAATAACCATGACGCGGAATCGGCAGGCATGGATAGCGGCGCTCACCGGGGTCAGCGCCGCCGCGCTGGTGCTGGGCATGGCGAGCACGCCTGCCTGCGCCCAGCTCGCGCGGATGCGGGCCAACGCGGGAACCGTCAATCCCGCGTCTGCGGCTGTGGCTATCGGCTCCGTGCCGATCCGTCCGGCGTCGATGTCCGAGGCGCTGGCCCGGCAGCAAGCCATGCAGACGCAGGCCCGGCAACTGGCGACCTATGTCCAGTCGGCCCGGGTTGCGGCGCTGGCATCGGTCAAGGACGCCGCCAAGGTGACCGATGGCATATCCGACAACGGGTTGAATCCGATCGCGCCGGTCCGCGCGCTTACCGTGTATGCCGCCGCCGGTGCAGCGGCGGGCAGCGTCACTGCCAATGCCGCACCAATTACGGTGCTGGCGGCTAACGATCCGACCGGACTGAACACCTGGCAAGGCGCCACCGCGCCCGTCCAGACCACCGGCACCAGCGGCACCACCACCGTTACCATCGCCCAGACCCAGGCGCATGCGTTGCTGACTTGGCGCAATTTCGATGTCGGCACCAATACTTCGCTGGTATTCGTGCAAAAGCAGGGCGGGGTGGCGCAACCCGGCTGGACGGTCGTCAACCGCGTTGCCAATGCCGTCAATCCCACCAAGATTCTGGGGTCAATCACCGCCGACGGTACCGTGCTGATCCTCAACAATTCGGGCGTGATCTTTGGGCCCAAGGCGCAGGTCAACCTGAATGCGCTGATCGCCAGCAGCCTGGAACTGGGCAATTTTGCGTCGGGCGTCACAGCGGTGGGCCAGACGCAGTATTTCGTCGCGGCGAGCATCGCCAACCGCAATACCAGTTTTCTGCAGAACGGCCTGCTGGTCAGCGGTCCCGGCGGTTATCAGGGCCAGATCCTTTCGGCGCTGCTGCCCGGCGGTCTTTACAACGTCAACAATCCGCTGCCGGTCACTAACACCGGCTCGGTACTGGTCGATACCGGGGCCGCGATCACTTCGGGCAAAGGCGGTTATATCATCTTGGCCGCGCCGACGGTGATGAATGCAGGGGTGCTGACCGCCACCGATGGCCAGGTCAGCCTGCAGGCCGGCATGAACATCGGGGCAGTCGCCTCGTCCGGTTCGGCAAGCAGCGCCGATGCCAATGTTCGCGGCCTGATACTGTCCAGCCAAGTGCCCGCGCTGCCGGCGTTGCCGCAAGCGCCGACCCCCGATCAGGGCCTTGTAGTCAATTATGGCCTGATCGAATCGCGCCGTGGCTATATTTCGCTGGGCACTTCGATTTTCGGCACCGTGGAAAACGACGGCCTGCTGCAGGCCACCACCAGCGTATCGCGCAATGGCAAGATCGCCCTGACCGGGGGCACGGTGATGCTTGATGGCGGCACCAGCGGCGGCGTGGCTAGTGGCATCGTCATCCTCCCCGACACCAATGGCGAAACCATCCCGCAGGGCACGCCCGACAGCCCGCCCGCGTTTAAAACCTCGCAAGTGGTCATCGGCGATTCGGCATCGAGCTATCTGTCCACCGATCCCGCTCAGAACGTCGCTCTGTTCCCTTCGCTGCTGACCATCGGTGCGAACGCCTTTATCTTTGCGCCGAGCGGCAATGTCGTGATTGGCCACGACGCGACGACGGGCAATTTCGCGCTCCAGCCCGAAGTCGCCAGCGGGGTAACGATCGCCAGCGGTGCAACGATCGACGTCGCCGGCATGATGGCAGTGGCAGTCGCCTCCACCATCAACAGCGTCCAGATCAGCCCCGCCAAGCAGAACGAACTGCGCGATACGCCCAACTATCGCGGCGTCACTACTGATGGCAGCTTCACCCTGAACGGCGCCACGCTGTTTGTCGATGCGACCGTCGTGGGCGTCCGCCCCGACGGCGTCGCTTATGCCGGCTCGCCATTGCTCGAAGCAGCGAGCGCGATCAGCCAGATTCCTGTCACCGCGGCTGAATTGATGACCAGAGGCGGCAGGATCAGCATCGATGTCGGCGCGCAGAACTCCTCCTCCAATCTCGATGCGGCACAAGTGCCCGCGATCGCTATCGCCAGCGGCGCAGTGCTGGACGTTGCGGGCGGCTGGGTCACGTATGGCGCCGGTTATGTCCTGAGCAGCGAATTGCTCACCGCCTCGGGTGAGGCCGTCAACATTGCCAATGCCGATGCCAACGGCAATTATGTCGCGGTGGTTAACGGCTTTACCGCCAGCGAGCCGCACTTCGGCATTTCGCAAACCTATTACAACGCCGCGCTCAAGGGCAATAAGTACCAATCCGGCTATGACGAAGGGCGCGACGCCGGCGCCCTGGCTGTTGTCGGCAGCGAGATTGCGTTCGACGCCACCATTTACGGCGGGGCCTTTGCCGGGGCCAACCAGCTGGCCGCCGCGCGGGCCGCCACCGCCGGATCAACCATTGGCGGCGATCCCAGACTGCTGCAACGCAGCAAATACCAGCTTCCCACCGGCGCACTGTTCCGCATCGGATCCTTCAGCGGTTCTTCGGGGATCGGCCTGGGGCAGGATATCATCGTTTACGATGGTATCCGGGGCAACGTATCGCCCAATCCGGCGGAAATCCTGCTCGACGCCGCCATGCTGTCGGATGCCGGCCTATCGGGGCTGATGCTGCAAACCAGCGGCGCGGTCACGTTCGCCTCGGCCACCGACGCGATGCTGACACCAGCCGCCGCGCTGACCCTGACCGCCAGTTCCCATCTGACGCTGGCGCCGGGCGGCACGCTGCAAGTCGATGCGGGCCGCGCCATTCGTTTCGATGGCACCGTCAACATCCCGGGCGGCAAGATCGCAGCGCAGACTTACCAGCTGACCAGTGTTCTCAACCCCGGCATCGGCAATGTCGGCAACCCCTTTCGCAGCGACGACGACATCGGCAATGTTTATGCGCCCGGCACCGGCCTGCCGTCGCCGTTCGACATTGCGGTCAGTGGCACGCTCGATGTCTCGGGCCAATGGACGAACGATTACATCGGCGCGGCCACGCCGAAAGGCGCGGGCCGGACCAGCGGCGGTACGATCAGCTTGACCGTAGCGCCCCGGGTGTTCGTGCCGATTGGCGCCCGGGCGGCGACCGCGACGGTCGCGGGCGATATCTCGGGGAGCATTCATGTCGGTGCGGGCAGCCTGCTCGACGTCCGGGCTGGCGGTTACGTCTCGGCGAAGGGCAAGCTGACACTGACCGGGGCCGGCGGCAATGTCAGCCTGATCAACCAGACCACCTATGGTACGCTGGCCCCGCTGCAAATTGCCAGCGCGGATAGTTTCGGCACGACGGTCCAGGGCCAGGGGGTTGCGTTCACGCCGATCGCGGCGGGTGCGGCCACGCTTGGTGTCGATCCGTCGCTCGTCGTGCAATCCGCGCGCAGTGTCGTCCAGTTCGCTACGGCATCGATCAAAGGCTTCGGCTTTTCCGGCGGCGGCACCTTTAAGCTCGTGTCGCCCGATATCGCGTTCAACGCCGGGAATGGCGGCGGCGGCGATGCCAATGCCACGCAGATCCCGCTAAATTTCCTGGCGGAAACGGGTTTCGGCACGATGAGCCTGACCGCCTACCATTCGCGCATCGTCGCCGGCCTGTTCGACAATGGCAGCCCGAACCTGTCGGCCTTCTTCGATACCACGAAAGTCGTTGTTGGCAGCGGGCAGGTGCTGAACCTCAATCAGGTGCTGCTGCCGAATATTCTGGATGCCGCGACCGCGCAGACGCTGCTGGTGCTGCCCGACGGTAGCAACATCGCCGCGCTGCTGACTGCGGCAGTCCCGGGCGCGACCTGGTACCAGAAGCCTGCGACCCTCGAACTCAACGGGTTGATGGAGCTGGACGTCGAGCAGGGCGGCAGCATCATCGGGGCGCCGCTGGCAACGATCATCACGCCCAAGCTTTACAATGCCGGGACCATCGCCCTGCCCGGCGGCACGATCCGGCAGACCGCATCACTGCCCGCCGCGCTGAACGGCGATGGCATGGGCCTGACCGATGGAGTGCTGGGCGGCACCGGGTTTGCGGCGGTATTCGGCGCGCCGAACGCCGATGGCCAATATCGGTCGAACGCGTTCAACACCGCCGGCTTCACCAATGCCGACGGCACCGCCCAGACCAACAACCAGATTTTTACGACCCCCGGGCTTGAACACTTCTTCTACTTTCTGGGCCAGGTCGCCGCGGGCGATGGCGTCGTTCTGGCCAGCGGCAGCGTCACCAATCTGGCGGGCGTCACGACCCTGAATCCGGTCGCGCCGTTCGGCCCGCAAGGCACGATGTTCAACATCGGCAGGATCATCGATGGTGGCAGCATTCTGGCAGCCGCGGCGTTCAATCCGACGACGAGCACGGCTTACGCGCTGTTCGCCAATCCCCGATATGGCTTTTCATCCTATCCCGACCCGAACAGCGCCTCGGCCACGCCGCCGCCGCAGCTTGTGCAGATCGCCCCGCGCGCAATTGTCGCCCAGCCCGGAGCGATCGTAAATATCAACGGCACCAGCGCCATTCTCGACATCAAGGACGCCGCTGGCGATTATGTCAGTACCCCCCAGTGGAGCAATGGCGGGACCATCGCGCTGCGTGGCGGCGGCACATTGGCGGGTGCGACGATCAACGCCCAGGGCGGCAGCGCGAGCGCCACGGGCGGCACGCTGGAATGGCTTAACCCGACGATTCGCGGCAGCGACGACAAATCTGGCGCGAATCCTGCCAGCATTACCAATGTCGCTTATGCCAACCAGATCACCGCAGCGGGCTTCAGTACGCTGATCGCCGATGGCGGCTTGACGCTTCAAGGCCATTTCAAGCTCGACCTGACCAAATCGCTGCTGGTGCAATCGCCAGGTTCGATTGATGAAACCCAGATTGGCGCCAATGCCGGGGTGGTCATCTCGGCTGTGGCGGGCACCGATGCGACGATCACCGCCCCCTACATCAATTTCTCCAGTCGCGCCGGTAGCGTCAACGCCTCGATCGGTGGCGCGACCGGCGATGCCATGGTCAATTTCTCGGCGGGCGTATCGGGCATGGACGTCATGGGCGGCATCCTGTTCGACACTTCGATTGCCAAGCTGATCCTGATCAGCACCGCCGACATCCGGCTGATCGGCATCGACGATCGCGCTGCTGCGACGCAGGAACCGGTGCTCGACGGGGCGTTGGTCGCGGCGGGCAATATCATCTTCAATGCAGCGCGCGTCTACACCACCACCGGCACTGGCAATCTGCAGCGCATCCTGGAGGATGACGCGGGCGCCACCGATGCCAATCGTCCATCGCCCTATCTGCTGGCCGCGCTGGGCAATTCCTCGATCACTTTCCTGGGCGATCACCTGCTGGCCGCCACACCGCTGTCAGCCGGGTCCTATCTGCGCATTCAGGCGGCCTCGGTCGATCAGCAGGGCTATCTCGCGGCACCGCTGGGGCGTTTGGAGTTCGGCACCGCCGCCAATCCGATCGGGACCATTACCTTCCAGCCGGGCAGCGTTACCGCAGTCTCTGGCGCCGGGATGAATGTTCCCTACGGCACCACCACCGATCTTTCGCAGTATTTCTTCACCCCCGGCACGTCCTCGCCGCTGACCCTGCTGCCCCGCGGCGATTTGCGGATTACCGGCACCACCATTACCGCCGTCAAGGGCAGCACCATCGCGGGCGCGGGCGGCGGCGACGTGTTCGCCTATGAATTCGTCTCCGGTACAGGCGGTTCGCGCGATTTGCTGAGCCGGTTCAATACCGACGTGTTCAGCAGCAACGGTTACAACCCCGCGACTGGCATCGGCTATCAATTTGCCGACCAGCGCCAGGTGTATGCGATCGTGCCGCTGGCGCAGGCCCGGAAAATCGCGCTGTACGATCCGACCTACTCCGCCGACTACAGCGCGGCGCCGGTGACCGACAATAATGGCACGCATGGCCCCACCAACCTCTATGGTGTGAATGCTGGTCAGGCCGTGACGCTGGATGGCGGCAGCGGCATCGCTGCCGGGCAATATGTGCTGATGCCGGCGCATTACGCCTTGCTGCCGGGCGCGTACCGCATCGTCGCCAACAGCGGTCAGGCCGCGCCCGCCATCGGCAGTGTCCAGACGCTGCGCGATGGCAGCACCGTCATGGGCGGCGTTCTGTCGACAGCGGGCACCGCTTTCGCGAGCTCGGAGCGGCAGTCGTTCACCATCCAGTCGCAGTCGTCGTTCCTCAAATACTCCACCATCAAGACCACCAGCGGCACCGCCACGGTCAGCGCCGCCGCCGCCAGCGCCGGCCTGGCGACGCCATCGGTGCCGCTCGACGCGGCGCGGGTGGTACTTGATCCGCTGGCCAAGCTGCAAGTCGTGGGCACCTTCGACCTTGCCGCTGCAAAGGGCGGAAATGGCTCGGAAGTGGACATCCTCGGGCGCAATATCGTTATCGACAGCAACGGCCTCAGCGCCGATCCCAGTGCCTTGGTGCTGACCAACAAAACGCTGGCCAATTTGTCCGCCAACAGCCTGATGATCGGCGGCGAGCGTGACGAAAACGCCAATGACACCACCACGCTGGGCGTGACCGCAACGAAGATTACGGTCGCGGCCAGTGCCGACATCATCGTTCCCGAATTGATCCTGGCGGTCGCGGGCAAGGATTCTCGACTGGTCATCGATAACGGCGCCCGGTTGATCGCCACCGGCACGCTGGACCAGACCCGGTCCGGCGATTATGTCATCGCCTCGTCCGCGACCGCAGCGACGCAGGGTTTCGACACTTCGGGCATCGGCTCGCTGCTCAGGATATCCAGTGGGCCACAGCGTCTGGTCGATCGGGCGGGCAGCGGCGCTGCCGCCAATCGCGCGACGACTCTTCGCGTCGGCGCGGCGACAATTTCGGGAAATGCGTTGCTGCTGGATACCAGCGACCGTTTCGTGGTTTCGTCGGCGGCCAAGCTGACCGCGCCCAATATCGCGCTCAGCGCCAACGATCTCAGCTTCGGTGCCCGGGGAACGGTCAGCGCCGCCCTGGAAACCACGCTGGCCGCAGCAGCCAACCTGACGCTGGCCTCCCGCTTTGCGATCACTTTTGCCGCGACCACCACCGATCCGACGACCGGTGTGGCCAGCCCGGCAGCACCCTACACCTTCAACAACCTGACGCTCGATACGCCGGGCCTGGGCCTTATTGGCTTGAGCGGCGGCGCGGATGCGCTGACGATCGACGCCAAGGCAGTCCGGCTGGAAAACACCAGCGCCGCCGGTGCCGCATGCGGCGCTAAGGGCGCTCCGGTCTGCGGCACCACCGGCAACAGCCTGGGCATCAATGCCACCAGCCTGACCTTCGGTTCGGGCAGCTTCCACACCTACAGCTTCGATGGCGCGGTTGCGCTAGCCGCCGCCAGCGGTAGCTATGTCGAAGGCGCGGGCAGTCTGGCCATGGGCGCAGCGACGTTCCACCTGACTACGCCGTTCCTGATCGATCGCGCCGCCGTCGTCGATCCGAACCTGGCTTCGCCCACACCCAGCGACAGCATCAGCCCAAGCGGCAATTATACCATCCCGGTCACGCCAAACTATCTGTTCGGCACGACTGGCGCGGTCAGCCTGACCGCATCGAAATTGGCTGCGGGCACCGCGGCGCTGGCGCCCGTCGGCATCCGCGCGCCCGGCGCCCATATCGATTTCGGCACTGCCGCCGCGCCGGTGCGCAGCCTGAGCATCGCCGGGGTCGCCGTGACCGCGACGGCGGGGGTCATCGACGGCCAGTCGGCAGGCTCGATTACGCTGTCTGGCGCCGGTTCGCTGTCAACCCCCGGCTACAGCCGCAGCTACGGCAATGCCCAAGACGTCACGACGATCTCGGCGGGCGGCGGCACGGTTAACCTGGTTTCGCTCAACGGCGATATCGCCCTGACGGCGGGAACCGCAATCGCCGTCGATAACGGCATTGGCAATGCCGGGACGCTCAATCTGTTGGCGGCAGACGGCGCCGTGACCCTGGGGGCGACGCTGGATACCGGTGTGACCGGCCCGCGCACCGCGTCTTTGACGCTTGATTCGCAAAACGCAGCCTTCGATCTTTCCGGCTTTGCGAGCCATTACGGCAAGCTGTTCCAGGGCGCGTTGTCGATCCGCTCGGGCGCAGGCAATCTCACGCTGGGCGCAGGCGACACGATCAAGGCGACCAGTGCCACCCTGACCGCCGATGGCGGCATCATCAACATTGCCGGCGCCATCGATACCTCGGGCGTAAACACCCACAGCATGACCGCGACCCAGGCTGCCAATGCCCGGGTCAATGGCGGCGCAATTTCGTTGTGGGGCATGAACGGCGTGACGCTGGCGGCAGGGTCGCTGCTCGATACCCATACCAGCGGCTATGCCGACACCGATTTGCGTTCGGCGACGGCGGGCAACATCACCATCGGGATTGGTCAGACCAGCGGTGCTATTCTCATCAATGCGGGCGCCTCGCTCAACCTCGGTGCGACCCGCACTATGGCAGCACTGGCGGCGGGCAAGACCGGCAATCGCCTTATCCCCCGGATCGTACAAAACCCCGACACGCTGGTCGCGACCACGGTCTATGACTTTGTCGCCTATGACACCGGCGGTACGCTGCTGCTGCGCGCGCCCGTACTGGCAGCACCGACCGGCAGCGCCGCCGCTTATGGCGTCAACATCGGCATCAGCTCGCAAAGCGTAATCGGCGGCGCTGCTGTCAGGCAGATCGAGGGCTATTACACCTATAATCTCGACAATATCGCGGCCAGCGGTCTTTACGATGGTGTGTCCGCTACTGGCACCGGGGTCGTTCTCGACCCAACCCCGACCGGTAACAACATCTTGTCCGATGACGTCGTCGGTCCGGACAAAACTCCGTCCATCCCTGTGTTCATCCAGAATTTCTCGGTGGCGCCCATCGACGGCACTACGGTATTTTCAGACTTCAGCTTGCGGCCGGGGGTCAATTTGATCTCGGCGGGCGATATCGCGCTGGTCAACAACTGGAACCTGGCGGCAGGTTCGCTCAATACCCACGCTGCGCTGACGGCGGGGCTGTTGCAGGCCATTCCTGAACTGGGCCTCCGGCCTCAGGGTGATCCCTATTATGCGGTCGTTGCGGGCAGCGAGGGCAATCTGCTCAGCGATTACGTCACCTTCAATTACCGCGTTGGCGGCACTGCCCGCGGCCAAGCGGGCGTCTTTACGTTCGCGGCCGGAGGCAACCTCGATTTGGCGGCCTCGATCAGCGACGGCTTTTTCAACTTTGCCGACAAATCGGATGCAAACTGGATCGCGTATCAACTGGGCGGGGGCAATCGCACGTACAATCCGGCGCTGCTGGCCAGCTGCGGGTCGGGTTTCAATTGCGGCAACGTCGCCAGTTACAGCGCCGTTGTCACGGGCACCGCTGCGACCTCTGCCAACACGCTGGTTATCAATCTCGCCAAATATACCACCGGCGCACAGCAGGGGTCGGCGCTGGTCGTTGCCCCGTATAGCGATGCTGCCAATTCGCCGGTCGCCGCAGGTAACAATACCGATCCCCATTCGGGCAACAGCAGCGGCAATGCGCTTGGTTTCGCGCAGCTGTTCCCGCTGCTGTCCGATGGCAGCGCCATCCAGTCGAGCGGTCTGCGGCTGGTGGCTGGCACCGGCGCGGCGCCATTGTCAGCAAATCCGCTGGGCTCAGCCAACCCGCTGCATGTTGATCGCGCCACCGGCGCCAACTTTACTTTGGCGGGCGAGGTTCAATATTCTTTCGCGTCCTCGGCGCCCGTGGTCAGCCTGGGCACCGCGCTTGATCTCAAACTGGCGCAAGCCGGGGGCAATACCGCAACCGATCCGGTCTTTGCGCTGTCCTCGCTGCTTGGCAACACCGACGCCAGCGGCGGCGCCAACCTGCTGACGCAGGACAGCTACACCAGCATTGCCTGGGGCACCGGGGCGTCCGGTGCAGCTGCCGATTTGCGGCAGGCGGCGACCAGCTTCTTTGCCGGCAAAAACAGACAGTTCAGCGTATCCAGAGGCACGGTCAGCGGCGTTGCCGCGCCCTTGGGGGACATGCTGGCGTTCTTGCAATCGGTCACGCCCCAGCTTTTGTCCGGCATTGCTGACAATACCCCCGGATATCCCATGGGCTCGCTCAAAGCCCCCAGTTTCATCAATTTCGGTAGCGAGGTCGGCTATGTCCGGTCGTTGGTCCGGACCGGTGACGGCGCCATCGATGTCGCCGCTGCCGGCAATGTCGATCTGACCAATGCCGGTTTCAATTTGACCAATTACGGCACAGCGGTGGTCTACCGCAACGCCAAAGGGGTACAGGGCTCGGCCAGGAACGCCGCCAATGCGCAGGTCGGAGGCACCAGCATCTACACCGCCGGGGTGCGCTTTGCCCAAACCGCGATTTCGGCAAATATCGTCGGCAGCGGCGCCGCAGTCCTGGTGACGCCCGCCAGCCCGTACCAGGCGATCGCCGCCCAGGATCCAAATTTCATTCCCTCGCCCAAGGGCCTCGACGATCAGTCGGCGGTGGCGGCCATGGGCGGTGGCAATCTTGCGATTTCATCAGGCGGCAGCGTGCTGGCGCTGCGCGACGGTTGGTCAGAGGCGTTTCTGGGCAGCGGCGGCGCTTATGGCAAGGGCAATACTACCACTTACGCGGCCAGCCAGATCGGCGATGCCACGCAGCGCTGGCGCGTCGGGTCGGTCGGCCAGAGCACCCAGATCGCCATTGCGCCGGCATTTTTCAGCAGCGGGCTCGGCGCGCTCGCTGGCGGCGATGTCGCCATTTCAGCCGGCGCCGACGTCACTGATCTGACCGTGGCGCTCGATACGTCGGTCACCACCGCCGGGACCAGCGCTGGTCCGGTGCTGATCACTTTTGGCCGGGGCGATCTGACCGAAAAAATCGGCGGCAACATGCTGGCCGGTCAAGTCGATGTCGCCAACGGCAGCGGCACCATCGCGGTAAATGGCAGCGTCGTGAGCCACGGCATCGAACGTAACTCATCGACCGCGGATTCCGCTCAATATCTGAGCGTGCGCGTGGCCAACGCCACCGTCGCGCTGACCGCGAATGGCTCGATCGCGCTGGCCGGTGTTTCGGCGCTGGCCGCCGCGAGTGGCCAGACCAGCACCGGCAATTATAACCAGGCCGGCTATTATACCGCCGCTGCCGGGTTCAGCGCGATTGCCACTGGCGAGCTGAATTATGTCGGTAACCGCGCCAGCCAGACCGTGCCGTTTCAGTTGGGTGCGGGCAACGCCGGTATTTTTGGTGGCAGCGTGCTGCCACCCAGCCTGACGCTCGCCGCGCTGACCAGGACGCTGGGCACCAGCGCGGAACCCCTGCTGCTGTATCCATCGGCAATCGGCGAGCTGAACCTGTTCAGCGCCGGCAACATCAAGTCGCTGGTGATCGCGATGAGCGACAGCGATCCCTCGCTGCTGCCCGGTGCGTTCAGCGCTGCCAATATCGGATTGTCGGGAATTACATCGGCGGGCGCGGGCGATGTCACCCCGATCCAGGGCCTGGGCTTCGGCATTCCGGGCGTGTCGCCCACCACCAGCGACGCCTTGCTGCGCTTGTATCACAACCAGAGCATCACGCATGCAGCCGACGCCAATCCGGTTCGCATCTATGCCGGGATCGATATCGCCAATTCGCTGATCAACGTCCCCAAGCAAGCCGAAGTCATCGCCGGGCGCGACATCGTCAACCTTTATTTCACCGGTCAGAATGCCAATCTCAACGATACCTCAGTGGTTCAGGCCGGGCGCGATATTCTGGGCACCACGACCTCCTCGGTGACTTTCAACCTGCCCTATGTCGTCAGCAGCAATTACGTGCTGGGCGGGCCGGGCAGCTTTGTGGTGCAGGCCGGGCGCAATCTGGGGCCGTTCATCAATTCGGCGGTGGTGAACAATGTCAGCTATCCCGGCGGTATCCAGACCGTCGGCAACCTGTACAACCCCTCGCTGACCACTGCCGGTGCAAACCTGACGGCATTGTTCGGTGTGGCGAACGGCATCAATTATGCCGCGTTCCGCGATGCCTATCTCAATCCAGCTAATTTCGTGCAGCTCGACGGTACGCTGTTCGTCCAGACCACCGACGCCTTGGGCAACCCGACCGGGGTGCGCGGCAAGCAGATTTACGCGCCGATTCTGGCGAAGTGGTTGCGCACCAACGCCCCTGACGCGTTTGTCACGATCTTCGGTTCGCCCGACACCTATCCCGATACGACTGCAGGCGATGCCATGCTGGCCACCGCCGCTTACGGCCAGAGCCAGGCAATGTATCAAGCCTTCATCCAGCTCAATCCGCTGGAACAGGATCAATTCCTGCTCAACAACGTCTATTTCAACGAACTGCAACAGGCGGCCAAGCCGTCGAGTCCATCGTATCTGCAATATGTCCGTGGCTATCGGGCGATTGCCACGCTGTTCCCGGCGGCGGCGGGCTACACCGACAATCTGGCCGCCTACACCGTCAACCCTGCAACCGTCAGCGCCAATCATCCCGATGGCGTGCCGACGCGCAACCTTGTCAGTGGACAGCCCGAAAAGGCCATCCAGATCCTGACCGGCAGTGCCGATTTGCGTCTGGCCACGCTGGAAACCGCCAGCGGCGGCAATCTTGTCATTCTGGGGCCGGGCGGGAATTTCATCGCCGGGTCAGTGGTGCGGACTTCGACCCAGGCAGCGGGCCGGGTGACCCGGTTTGGCGTCGATCCCACCGCCAGCCTTGCCTACGGCGAGATCGCCAACGCCAACGTCGAGCGCATCAGCGCGATCCCGATCGGGTTCGAGGGCGTGCTGACGTTGAATGGCGGCAGCGTCAGTTCGTTCACCGATGGCAATTTTCTGGTCAATCAGAGCCGCGTTTTCTCCGAAGCTGGCGGCGACATTACGATGTGGTCTTCGAACGGCGATCTCAACGCGGGCGAAGGTCCGAAAAGCGCGTCCAACTTTCCGCCGGTCACGGTGTTCACCAACCTCGACGGCTACAGCGCGGTTGATAGCGCGGGCAGCGTCTCGGGCGCGGGTATCGGCGCCTTCCAGCGCAGTCCGAATGACCCGACCTCCTCGGTGATCCTGATCGCGCCCGCAGGGCTGGTGGATGCCGGTGACGCTGGCGTGCGGGCGACCGGAGACGTGCTGGTCGCGGCGGCCCGCGTCGCCAACGCCGATGCGTTCAGCGCGGGCGGCACGATCTCGGGCGTGCCGGCGCGGGCGGCGGCGGTTTCGGCGGCGGCGCCATCCTCGGCGAACTCAGCCGCCGCCGCGCAGGCAAATGCCTCTGGCGGCCAGGACACCGCCGTCCACGAATCGATCATTACCGTCGATGTACAAGGTCCGGTCGATTTGGCACCGGCATCCGATTGCGATACCGCCAACAACGATAACGCCGTTAATGATCCGCGATGCAAACCGCAGAAGTCAACGCAGAAGGCCAAACTCGTTACCGATAATGCTCTGGGCCCATGGCGCAAAAGTCAGCCACAGCAGCGCACTGATAGCCAGCGCGGTGCCTAGCGGGATCGGCACGGCGCCGCCGGCTGGCCGGCCGCGCAGACGCTCCAGCCCGGCCCAGCCCAGCCCCAGCAGCGCCGCAACAAGAACTATCCCGGGCAGGCTGGCTGCGCCCAGCCACGCGCCGATCGCCGCCAGCAGCTTGGGATCGCCGCCGCCCAGGCCCTCGCGCCCGCGCCATGCCCGATAGGCGCGCCGCAGCCCCTCCAGCGCGGCATAGCCCAGCAGCGCTCCGCCCAGCCGAGCGGCCAGCGTCGGTTCTGGCAATATCGCCGCCGCCGCCAGCCCGGCCAGCGCCAGCGGCAGCGTAATCGCATCGGGCAGCCAGAGATGGCGCGCGTCGAGCAAGGCGAGCAGCAACAGCCCCCATCCGAATATCGCCAGCGCCACCATACCCGCCAGATGGGGTCCAGGCAGGTCGGGTGCGCGCGCCAACGCCAGCCAGGCAATCCCGGCGCCGCACAGTTCGGCCAGCACCAGATCAGCCGGCAGGGCCGCCCGGCACCGGACGCAGCGCCCGCGCTGCAGGCAATAGCTGATTACCGGCACCAGATTGGCGGGGCCCAGGCGGTGCCCGCAGGTGCGGCACCGCGAAGGCGCGACGATAATGTCTTCGCCGCGCGGCCAGCGGTCGGCGACCAAAGCCACGAAGCTGCCGATCACGCTGCCCAGAACACAGGTCGTCAGCGTCATCGGCACGGTTTGCAGCATGACCCGGGGCCTAGCACGTCACAGGGTGGCGATAAGCATTTTAGCCCGGCGCCAGCGGCGATGCCCACAGAAAATTGCGGATTTGCCTATTATTCGCCGCTTGCGTCGCCGAATTGTAACCTTTGACCGCTTCAGCGGACTGGGGGTCAATCTTAGATGCATGCACAATATCCAGCCGATTCTGCCGCCCATATGGCGGCAGTATATGATCGGCCTGCGCCGGGCGCCCAACATTCGTCTGCGTCGGGTGACGGGTCTGTGCGGGCATCGCTGAACGGTGCAGCCGAACACGCCCCCGATCTCTTCATCATTCGCCTGGATGGCATCATCCTCAGCAACGGCATCACGCGCGACGGGGCCACAAACTGGTTGCGGTCGATCGCGGGTCGCTATGCGCTGGTGTCCAGCAATTCGCGCGACACCGCCCGCACCATGACCGCAAAGCTGCGGCGTGCCGGGCTGGACGTTCCCGAGCAACGCATTGTGTTGGCCGGCGAAGAGGCCTTGCGCTTTGCTGCTGCCCAATATCCGGGCGCGAGGTGCAAGGTGCTGGCATCGCGGGTATTGGCGCATGCCGCGCGCAGCCACGGTCTGGAACTGGTCCAGGACAACGCCGAGGTCATTTTATTGGGGCGCGATTCGGCCTGGACTTACCGGGATCTCTCGCTGGTCGTCCACGAACTGGCGCGGGGCGCGCGACTGATTGTCAGCAATGGCGATGTAACCTGCATGGGCCATGGCGGCCGCCCCATTCCCGATACCGGTGCGATCCTGGCGTCGATAGCAGCTGCTGCGGGCGAGGCGGCAGCGATCATCCAGTTACCAATCGCCGCTACGCTGCGAGCCGCGCAGCAACGATTGGGAGAGGCGGGTTGCGAGGCGCTGGTGATCAGCAATCAGGAGGCTGACCGCGCTGCGGTCGAGGCCATAGCCGGGCTGCGCTGCGTCCGGTTCGAGCCGGGTATTTTCGAGCCGCTTTGTCCGACCGCGGCAGCACAGCGATGAGCGCAATCACAGGACACTCGCAAGATTCGACGGTCAGCGCCGTGGAACGGCTGCTGTGCTCGCACACCGCCGCCGGATCACTCGATGCGCTGCTGCCACGGTCGGCGGATGCATGGACAATGCGCCTGCCGGGGCTGAACATCTTTGAAGAGCAGGCCGGTTCTGCCGATCGGGAAAAGGGTGCAGCGCTGCGGATCTGTATCGCGGTCGAACAGATTACCGGGCCGGTGCGCAATGGCGGTATCGGCACCACGTATGCCGCACTGGCGCTGCTGCTGGCCGAAGCCGGTTTTGCGGTGACAGTGCTTTATTTGCGTGGGCGATTGTCGGAGGTCGAGACCATCGAGCACTGGATCGACCACTATGCGCAGCGCGGGGTCGCGCTGGTGCCGGCGCCCGATTATGCCGCTGCCGACCGCTTTATCTCCAATTCCGAGCGCTGGCTACGCGGGCCCTACAACATGATGCGGTACCTTATCGACCACCCGATGGATGTGGTGCATGTATCGGAATGGCGTGGTTCCGGGTACCTCAGCCTTTTGGCCAAGCGGCAGGGCATCGCCTTCGTCAACACGTTGTTTGTGGTCAAGACCTCGTCGCCGTGGATGTGGAACCGGCTCTATGGTTCGCATGCGCTGGGCAAAGCCGAAGATCTGGTGAAAATCCACGCCGAACGGTGCAGTGTCGAGTTGGGCGACGTTGTCATCGGTGGCAGCCTGCATCTCCTGCGCTGGATGGCCAGCCAGGGTTACGCGGTGCCGCGCGACCGGGCCTTCGTGCAACCCAACGTGGTTACTTTCACCGCGCTGGAACCGCTGATCTCGCGGCGGGCGCTGCCGCACGGCCAGCGCACCCCGATCGACGAATTCGTGTTCTTCGGTCGGCTGGAATCGCGCAAGGGCCTGTTCATATTCTGCCAGGCGATTCGCCGCCTGATTCGCAAGGGGGTCAAGCTGCCCCCAAAAATTACCTTCATGGGTAAACCGGGTTCGCGTTTGGCGTCGCATCCCGATCAGGATACGCCCGACTACATTCGCGAGACCAGCCAGGACTGGCCGACCGAGGTCCAGATTCTTTCAGGTTTTCAGCAGTATGAGGCGGTCGAATACCTGTTGGGCGGCAAGCGGCTGGCGGTGATGCCGTCGATCATCGAAAACAGTTCGCTGGCGATTTACGAGGCCGCGATCTGTGCGATCCCGACGGTCGCCACCAATGTCGGCGGCAATGCCGAGTTGATCGAGGAGCCCGATCACGCTGCGGTGTTGTGCGATCCGCACCCGGTTTCGCTGGGTGACCGGCTGGAAGAAGCACTGGCGCTGGGCGGGATGGTACCGACCCCCAGTTTCGACAACGATGCCAATCTGGAAACCTGGCGCAGCTTTCACCGCCAGTTGCAGGGCAACCTGCATGCAAAGCTGCTGGCCGCCAGCCAGCCGCCAATTGGCAAAACAGCCCCGACGCCAACGATTTCGGTAGCCGTGTACTACACCGGCGACATCGCCGCACTGGAGGTCACTCTGACAAGCCTGGCCCGGTTGAACCCGCCGGCTGGCGAAGTCATGGTGGGAGTGGACGCTGCCAACAATTCGGATTGCGACTTGGCGGCGGCCATGCTGAAAAAACACGGTTTAACCGGCGATGTCGTAGAAGCCTTCGACCTCGACGCGGGGCTGGCATTCAACCGCATGGCCGAGCGGGCCACAGGAAACCATCTGCTGTTTTTGTGGGAAGGCGCAGGCTTGCAGCCGGGTGCGCTGGGCGTGTTGGGCGGTGTCGCGCGCGCGACCGGCGCCGATGTGCTCAATTATTTCTACCGGGTGGTCGATCCCGCCGAGCAGGGCGAGAACCCATTGTTGGGTCAGGTCATCGTCGGTGTGGCAGACAGTTTTTTCCGCGCCGACGCGCGCGAATTGCCACTTTTCGTCAATCGCGCCACCTTTCAGCAACTGGGGGGCTTCACCGGCGATTACCGCGTTCTGGGCTATGACCATGAATTCGTCGCCAAGGCGCAACTTGCCGGCACCCGTTGCGAAACGGTGATGTGGGAACTCGGTTCGATCCAGGCGCGTTCGGCTGACTGGTTGCGCCTGCGCGGCTATGATTTATCGGCGTCCAGTTTCCGCGTGATCCGGCCCAAGCTGGCGGCAACGCCGCTGGCCATGCGGGATACGCTGTTGCTGGCGCAGGGGTTGCATGCGCGCGGCCCCAACGCCAAATCCAAGTCGGGCGCTAGCGCTGAGACCAATCCCGAGGGGCTGCTGGCGCGCATGATGGTCGAACTGGCACAACAACAGCCTGCAGTATCCGGCAGTAAAGCCCCGCCCCGGAAACCGGCAACACGCCCCGCAAAAGCGGCTGCGATCACCGTTGCCCGGACCACTTCGGCGACGCGCAAATCCGCCACGTGACCAGACTGTGAGAATCCTCGTCACCGGCGGATGCGGCTTTATCGGCGCCAATCTCGTGCCTCGACTTGAGGCGGCGGGCCACGAGGTCCGCGTGCTGGACAACGAGGTGCTGGGGCGGCGCGAACATCTCGTCGGATTTCGAGGAGAATTCATCGCCGGGGATATCCGCGATGCTGTTGCGCTGGAGGCAGCGCTGACAGGGGTCGATGCAGTCGTCCATCTCGCCGCCGACACCAGGGTGATCGAATCGATCGTTGATCCGGCGCACAACTTCGATGTCAACGTCGTCGGCTCGTTTCGCCTGCTGGAAGCGATGCGCGCGGGCGGCGTGCGCCGGCTGGTCAACGCCTCGACCGGTGGCGCGATCATCGGCGAAGCCGAACCCCCCGTGCACGAAGACATGGTACCGTGCCCCATCGCGCCCTATGGTGCGACCAAGCTGGCGGTGGAAGGACTGTGTTCGGCCTGGTCGGCCAGTTATGGCTTTGCCGCGCTGTCGTTGCGGTTCGCCAATGTCTATGGCCCACGTTCGCATCACAAGGGCAGCGTGGTTGCTGCTTTCATGAAACAGGTTCTGCGCGATGATCCGCTGGTGGTCTATGGCGACGGCAAGCAAACGCGCGACTTCGTTTTTGTCGGCGACTTGTGCAACGGCATCGAGCGCGGCATCGCCAGCGAGCAATCGGGCGTGCTCCAGCTGGGCTCGGGCAGGCCGCTCGCAGTCAATGCGCTGATCGCGGCTATCCGCACGGTGGTGGCCCCACGCGAACTGCGCGTCGAATATCGCCCGGCACGTGGCGGCGAGATCCTGCGGACGTGGTGCGAAATTTCGCGAGCCAGGGCCCGGCTGGGCTTTGCTCCGGACACGCCATTGCTCGACGGGCTGGCAGAAACCTGGCGGTGGTTTTGCCAGGAGCAGGCTGATGGCGCAGAGCCTTCGTAAACTGGGCCGGGCGGGTTAAAATCGCCTTAACCCCAGAGCCATTGTCGCACCGCTGTCACATAAACAAATTATCGGCAAGTCATGGTTGTTCGACACCAGTTGTGATCCAATGCCAGCATAAACTACGGTAAAATTTGACACAATTTGTCATATTTTGCCAAAAATTTCTGCTGTCGATGAATTGATAATTGTCCGTATAGCTATATAATTGCCAAGGCCATGAAAGTGTGGCGTCGGACTGATTTGCATATATTATCTGTTGGGTTGCAAATATTGAGCTTGTTTGAGCTGTATTTGCTTCAACTATCGAGTTGCCGAAGTATCCAGAATTTTTGTCTCGAGGGGGGCGAAGCGTATGTTACTTTTTATAGATGAGCCGCGGAATATAAAAATTGTGCGCCAGGAAGCTGATGGCGGTTCGCGCCTGCCGTTGGGCAAAGTCAAGAAGCAGCAACTGGTTATTTCCGAAGATATGCTGGGTCTGCTGAAGGGCGACGAGGTCGAGGAAATCGAAGCTGCTTTCGATCTTTTGAACGACGGCGAAGCTTGCCGGACCAAATTGCTGGTTGCCAGCTTTCCAGCCACGATCCGCGAAGTCCTGATGTATTACAAGGAAGTCGCTACGCCGGTCGAACAGCGCTGGGTTCTGGGCGCGCTGATCGAAGGGCTGCGCATGGTTCGTCGGCACGACCGCGAAACGGCTCTGTAGGCCGGTTTCAGAGGGCTTGGGCGGCGCGGCGATTTTGCCGGAACGACTGAAGTTGCATTAGGGCAAATATCGATGGAAACGGTCCTCGTTCTCGGTGGAGACGGATTTTGCGGCTGGCCTACGGCGCTGCATCTGTCACATATCGGTTACAATGTTGTGATTGTAGACAATCTGTCGCGTCGCAAGATCGACATCGACCTCGAAGCGGATTCACTGACGCCGATCAGCCCGATCGGCGTTCGTCTGGCTGCTTGGCGCGAGGTCAGTGGCCGAACGATCCGTCATGAGCGCCTGACCGTCGGCGTCGATTATGACCGCCTGGTGGAACTGATCCGGCGTGAGCGCCCATGTGCCATCGTCCATTTCGCCGAACAGCGTGCAGCGCCCTATTCGATGAAGGGCCCCGCCGAGCGGCGGTACACCGTCAACAACAACCTCAACGCTACGCATGACGTGCTGTCGGCGATCATCGAAAGCGGGCTCGATGTACATCTGGTGCATCTGGGCACGATGGGCGTCTATGGTTATGGCACCGCTGGCATGGCAATCCCGGAAGGCTATCTGCCGGTTACGGTGGACACCCCGCAAGGGGCCAAAGAGATCGAGATCCTGTATCCGGCCAATCCGGGCAGCATCTATCACATGACCAAATCACAGGATGCGCTGTTTTTCTGGTATTATAATCGCAATTTCCAGACGCGCATTACCGACCTTCACCAAGGTATCGTCTGGGGCACGCAGACAGACCAGACCAGCGCCGACGAGCGTCTGATCAATCGCTTCGATTATGACGGCGATTACGGCACCGTGCTCAACCGTTTTCTGATGCAGGCAGCTATTGGCTATCCGATGACGGTGCATGGCACCGGCGGCCAGACCCGCGCCTTCATCCATATTCGCGATACGGTTCGCTGCATCGAGTTGGCCATCGGCAATCCCCCGGCGAAGGGCGAGCGGGTGGCGATCATGAACCAGATGACTGAAACCCATCGCCTGATCGATCTGGCGCAGATGATTCAGGCGGTGACGGGCGGCGAATATCGGCTGGTTCCCAATCCGCGCAACGAAGCCCTCGAAAACGACCTGGTGGTGTGCAACGATTCGTTCCTCAAACTGGGTCTCAAGCCGACCCGCTTGCAGGAAGGATTGTTCGCGGAGGTAACCGATATTGCGCGCCGCTTCGCCAGCCGTTGTGACGTATCAAAAATCCCCTGTGTTTCGCGTTGGGCGGGGAAAAAATGCGAGGTGCGTTCCGGCCCGCCCAGCCTGATGCTGGTGCACCGTGAGATGCAGGAATTATTGCCGATCGCCTCCTGACCAGGAGGATTTTACCAGGGCGAAGGAGAAGAGCGGTCACCGCAATCATCTTTGAGAGCCCGGATGCTGATGAATTTAGGGGGCCATGATGGTTGGGGGTGTTGAAGCGGCAGACGGAACGGTCCTCCCGGCGGGGGGCAGCGGCGTCGCGCCCGCGCTTACCGACGCCATGCAAGATATGCTGGCCAGATTGCCAAAAACGCGCGGCGCAACGGACCAGGCGGCCGAGGCCGTGCAGCCACCACTTCAGCGCAATCGGGAATTTCGCGGGGCTGCCGCCGATGAGCCGATAGCCCCGGCGATCCCAGCCCCGGTGACGGCTGGCCCGATCAGCGAAGTGCGGGCGGCCTCTGCTGGCAGCGCAGCTGTCGAGCAGGCGCCGCGCGTTCAGGGCCTGCCCATGCCGCAGCGCGTGACGCGGATATCGACGGGCCGCAAGGTGTGGTTCGGCCTGTCGTTTCTGGCGCCAGTGATCCTGGGTGCGGTCTATCTGTTTCTGATCGCGCCCGAGCAGTATGAAACCGAATTCCGTTTCAGTGTGCGTGTTCCCGTGGGGCAGTCTGGTGCGCTGGCTTCGGGCGGCGCATCGACGTCGGCGCTGTTCGGCGGAAATCCGACCCCCGGCACCGACTTGCTCGATAACTTCACCGTGGCCGATTACGTCCGCAGCCCGCAGGCCGCCGCAGACCTTGACGCCAAGCTCAATCTCAAGACCATGTTCAACAAGCCTTCCGATCCGTTTTCGCGCGTCGGCGGCGGCGCCAACCGCGAGAAGCTCGCCCGGTTCTGGAAGTCGATGGTCTATTCGGATTACGACGTCACGACCGGCCTGGCCGTGGTGCGCGTGAAGGCTTATTCGGCGCAGGACAGCTACGCCGTGGCCACTGCGTTGCTCCAGCTTTCGAACGACTTGGTGAATTCGATCGGGAACCTGTCACAGCAGGATACCGTCCGTTTCGCGGAGCGTCAGGTCGCCCGCGTGCAACAGAAAGTCGCCTACCTGCGGCGGCAGATAATGTTACTCTCGCAGCACGGCGGCCTGAACAATCCGTCGATCGGCGTCACGGCGGCAAGCACCACGCTTGCGACCATCAGTCGTACCGATGTGTCGCAAATCCGGGAGGAAATCGAGGTGCTGATGCGACAATTGCACAACCCCGACGCCCCGCAAATTGTCATGTTGCGCCAGGAACTCGCGGCAAACGAGAACGCCTTGAACCGGGCGGTGAATGTCGCCAACGCCAGTCGCACCAACCAGTACGAGGACCTGACTGCCCAACTCCAGAGTACACTGACATTGCTGGCCAACACTCAGGTCGCGCTCAGCAATACGCAGGCTGGAGCGGACGCGCAGCGCCTGTATCTCACGACCTACGTCAAGCCTATTGTCGCGGAGTCGGCGACTGGTCCTGATCGCTGGATGGACCTGCTTCTGATCATGCTGATCTCCGGAATGGTCTGGACGGTGGGCATGCTGTTCCGCAACTCCATCCTGGAACACGGGCGTTGAGCGAGACCTTTCCCAGCGGCGCGATCCATGCCGACGGACGGCGCCGGCGATCGCTGCGCAGCCAGTTCAACGTGCTGGGCGCGCTGTTCTTCCGCGAGGCCGAGATGCGGCACGGCCAGAGCTTTGCGCTCAGCTATCTGGCTGCCGGTATCGAACCCCTGGTCATTGTCGGAACCATCGGCCTGTTGTTTTCGGCGCTCAGCAAGACCCCGCCCTATGGCAACAGCCTGTTGCTGTTCCTGGGTACGGGGGTCTTCCCGATCTATCTGTTCATCCATACCTCGTTGCGACTTCGCCAGCCGCTTAATCCCGGCCTGGAGCGGACGCGCTATCCCATGGAACGTCCGCTGGACCATATTCTGGTCCACGCCGGCCTGCACTTGTTGAGCAGCGCGGTGGTGACGGTGCTATTTTTTTGGAGCCTGTATTATTTTGGGGGTGTAACCGAGGCGATACCTGAAGATCCCGTCGCCGGAATGGAAGCTTTGGCAGCGATCCTGCTGCTGGGTATCGCCATGGGTATTTTCAACTCGGTTCTGGCGCGGTTGGTACCGATCTGGGACGTGTTCTGGCCGGCCATCGCCCGTGCTTCGTTGCACTTTTCCGGTCCCTATTTCGTTGCTGCATATTTGCCACCCGACAGTCGTCGATATTTCGGGCTGAACCCGGTGATCCACGGCGTCAACTGGTTCCGGCATGCATTTTATCCGTTCTATCCCAACCAGATGACGGATCATCATTACATTTTGTTCACAGCGGCGGCGCTGTTGACCCTCGGGCTGCTGATGGAAGCCGGCACGCGCAGCCTGAACAAAGAGAAGGACTGAGCCGATGATCAGGCTCGAAAATCTGACGCAGACCTATGTCAAGGGCAAGCCGGTGTTTTCGGCGCTCAGCCTCGATTTGCCCAGCAACCGGCGCATGGCGCTGCTCGGGTCCGCCGAAAGTGGCAAGAGTACGCTCATAAACCTGCTTGCCGGCACTGCCGAACCGCAACAGGGGTGCATCGAGCGTTTCGCCCGTCTCTCGTTCCCCGCAGGCTATCAGCGGGCTTTCCGTTTTTCCAATACCGCCAAGCAGAATGCCATCTTCGCGGCGCGGATTTACGATGCCGATCCAGACGAGGTGCTGCATTTCGTCGTCACGCTGTCAGGGCTTGGTGACCTGCTGGAGCGGCCGATGCGTGATATGTCCGTGCCCGCGCGGCTGATCTTCGGCTATGTTCTGACTTACGCGCTGCCCTTCGATACCTATCTCTTCGACAATATCATCGGTCCCGCGGTCCCCGGCACGCGGGAACTGTGGGAGCAGCTCTATGCTGCGCGCACCCGCGAGTCGGGCGCGATTATTGCCACCCGCCAGCCCAAGGTGGCCGAGCAATTCTGCGACTGCGCATTGCTGATTGGGCGTGAGGGTGCGGTTTACTACGACGACCTCAAGGAAGGCCTTGCTGCTTTCGCCGAGCAGCGAGCTGCTGCGCCGGTAAGTGACCGCGCCGGAGCGTCCTTGATCAAAGCCATGTCTTGATGACTGCCAGGGCGAAGCCAGATCGGCGAGGTTTCTGGCTCGCCCTGTTTGGCGCTGGCTCGGTTGCAGCCGCGCCGGCGCCGGTGCTGGTGCCTGTGTGCTTTACGGCGGCTGACAATGCCCGTCTGACGTTCCCGGTCTTTCAACAGGCGCCGCCGCCACGCGGCACGGACGATTATCGCTATTATCCGCTGACCGCGGCGGTATCGATGCAGATGGCGTCGCTGCACGACGCACCCGCTGGGATCGCGACATATTTTTTCCACTGGGGCAACCGCTCGACCGCCCCCTTGGCGGGTCCAGGCGGCAGGACGATCCTGCGCAAGGCCAACTTCCAGCCATCTTCGCGGGCACTGCGACGGCAGCGCAGCGGCTTCAGCTCGGTCGCGCGCGCCGATGCCTGTACGATTGCGCAGCTGGCCGTTCTGCTGGGCGACGCTGCCCCGCGGTCGATTGCGGCACGTGGCAGCGGCATCACGCTGGTGCCGGAAACCGCGCAGGCCGACACTGGGCTGACCGGGCCCGTGGACGGCTGCGTGCTGTCCGCCGGGCCGCTGCCCCGTAATTTGACGGGCGTGCTGCTCGATTTCGAGGTTGCCGATGGACGCACCCCGGAGCAGGCGCTCGCCATGCTTCAGCGCTACGCAGCGATGGTTCATGCCAGCGGGCGGCGCGCGTTGCTGCTTATCGATCCCTTCGACGCGCCCACCCAGCGCTTTACCGGCATTTCGGCGGTGAATGCCGGCCGTATCGTCAAGGCCTTCGATGAAACGACGCTGATGTTATGGGCGGGCAATGTCCAGCACGACATTCCAGCAAGTTACAAGGCGCAGCGCGCCATCATTGATGCCCATGGCAAGGTCGATCCGCAGCGGCTGATCATCGACTTCGATCTTGCCGGCACCAGCCAGCAAGATGCAGCCTTCGTGCGCGATGCGATTACCCGCGACCATCTCGGCGGGGTAATTTTCTGGCGCAACCGCGCGGTTCAGGGCGGCGCCTGTTCCAGCGACGTCAATCGCAAAATTGCCATCGTGGCGTTCGGTTCCGGGACTTGAAGAGGGAAATGATGTCAGCGCGTAACCGGACCACGGGACCATCGAGAACTTCGGCGGCAGTCGTGCCGCTGCGCGCGCGCGCGCCCGCTGCACAGCCCGCGAAACAGCAGGATCCGTCCGCCGCTCCGTACTCCGAAAAAGGGCTGCAAAATGTCATTCTCGACCTTGTGGCGAAGAAAAATACCGACCGTGCGACCAAGGCGTTGATCGATGCCCTGCCGGCAATTTTCCAGTCGAACGTCAACAGCAAGGAAAAGCTCAACAATCTGCTGTTTCTCGCGCGCGCCATTCAGCATGGCGGGGGTTCCAAACACGGCCATGTCAAGCTGCGTAACAAGCTCAAGACGCTGATCAACTGCGTCGGCAAGGAACCCGTTCCAGCAGGCGGCTTTCTCGAGCTCGGCTGCGGCGCGCATGATCCGCTGGCGATGGCGATGTTCTTTTATCTCAACGGGCTGACCCCGGCTTACGGCGTCGATCTGTTGCCGCCACGCACGCCTTATTTTTCGGCGTTGTCGATGTTTGAAATCCTGGCGCATGTGAAGATGTTTCCCGGTCGCTACGTCTGGGGCGGCAAGCGCCCGATCGACGTCATCAACCAGCTCCGGACGATCGACATCGCTGCATTTGAGCGCGGCGATTTCAACGCCGGGGTCGAGAGCGTGGAGGGCAAAGTCAACCTCCTCGCCGAAGATCTGCTAACCTCCTCGATCGAGGCTGGTTCGATTGCACTGCTTACCTCGTTCGCGGTGTTCGAGCACGTCACCGAGGTCGATGCCATTTTTCGGCGCTGTTTCGAGCTGATGGTGCCGGGCGGGATCGCCTATCACTTCATCGATCTGGCCGATCACCGCAGTTATCGTGGCGATGGTCAGTTCGGACCGCTGAGCTTTCTGACCGAGGAACGCGCACCCGCCAACATGAACCGGCACCGCGCACCCCAGTTCGCAGCAGCAGCGCAGGCGGCAGGCTTTGAGGTGATCAAGGACCAGCGCAGTTCCGGGGACCTGACCGCAGCGCTGCAAGGCCAACTGGTCGCGCCATTCGACACCATGGTTCCTGCCGACGTTGCCGTCATCAAGCAGCACCTTCTGTTAAGGAAACCCCTGTGAGGCTTGCCGTGCCCATCCGATCAATCATCAAGAGCGCCTGTTCCCCGGTTGCTCGTCGGGCTGTCGGCTGGCTGTCGCTGATCGTACTGGTCCCTGCGCTTGCCGGCTGCGGCACCCTGCCCGTGGCAGGGCCGTCGTCGCCCAACATTCACAGGGAAGCAGCCGGACAGGCGCCACCGTTCCTGCTCGTGCCGGTGAACCGGATGACGTTGACGGCGCTTGCGCACGTCGAAAGCGATGGTTTCATGCCGCTGGCCGCGCCCGCACCGGCGCCCCAAAGCACCATACACATCGGCGACATGATTTCGGTCACGCTCTGGGAATTTGGCAGCGGCCTGTTGGGGCCGGTGGCGTCAGCAAACCAATCGCAACCCGGCCTGGTCGGAGCGCAATCGGCCACAGTGCCGAACCAGACTGTCGATCAAAGCGGTGAAATCATCATCCCGTTTGCCGGCCAGATCCGGGCGGCGGGCCGTACGACGCGGCAGGTTCAGGCCGCGATCATCGCTGCGTTGCGCGGCAAAGCGAACGAGGCGCAGGCGCTGGTCCAGATCGTCCAGACGACGGACAATTCGGTTACTGTAACCGGTGACGTCAATCATCCTGGTCGCTTTGCGCTGACTATCAACGGGACACGGCTGCTCGACGCCATTTCCTCCGCCGGCGGCTCCACCGGCAAGGCGCGTGACATGCTGGTGCAGCTGAGCCGGGGCGGCGTGATCCGCAGTGTGCGTCTCGCCGACGTTCAGGCAGATCCGGCGCAAAACATCTATATCATGGCGGACGATGTCGTGACCCTGGATCAGGAGCCGCAGACGCTGGTCGTGCTGGGCGCCACGCACCGTAATAGCGAAGTGGCCTTCGGCAAGTCGCGCGTGACGCTGGCTGAAGCGATCGGTAACGGTGGCGGCCTGGCTGACGAGACAGCCGATCCCGACGGTGTTTTCGTGCTCCGGTACGAAAAGCTGGCGGTGGCGCGCAGCCTGAGCACGGTTCCATTGCCCGATTACCTGCAAGTCGGTGCCATGGTGCCAGTGGTGTATCAGATCAATTTCAAAACCGCCGATGGCATGTTGATGGCGCAAGGTTTCGTGATGCGCGACCGCGATCTTGTCTACGTTGCCGACTCTCCGTCGGTACAGGTGGGCAAGCTGGCGCGGATGTTCGACATGGTCACCTCGATCTTCAAGAGCGGGACGGTCCACAGCTATTCGTATTAAGTGGGGTCGTGTCCAAACGCGCCTCTTAGTTATCGGGATCCAGTACCATGGCAAAACCCAAAACAATCCGCCGCGTCCGCGAGCCGGTTGACCTGCCCAAGCACTTCGAGGCGCTGCGCACTGCCCGGCTGACCCCGGCGTTCGCGCGGTTGATGGGCACGATCAGCCCGGCGGCGACGAAGGTCCCGTCGATGATGTCGATGCTGGAGAAGCGGTTGCTGTTCAATCTGGCGCGCAATTATTACGCGGGCGAAGGGGTCATCATCGATGCCGGGATTTTCCTCGGCGCATCGACCGTTTGTTTCGGCGAGGGCATACGCAAGAATGTGCAGTCTGCTGCGATCCGCACGCGCTGGGCCAAACCGATCGTTGCCCTTGAGCTTGGCATCATCAATCCCGGCATGCCGGCGTTTTTCAAACGTCACAATGTCGAGGGCATGGACGAGCCCGGCGGCAGTTTCAGCCCGACGCTCGAACGCAACATTGGCCCTGTCGCCGATCTTGTCGATCTGCGCCTCGGCGATATCCGCGAAACCGCCGCAGACATCTCCAGCCCGGTCGAAATTCTGTTTCTGGATGTGCTCAAGCTGCCCGAAATCAGCCGTTTCGCTATCCGCCAGTTTTTCCCGCGATTGATTCCCGGTCGTTCGATCATCATCCAGCAGGATTATTTCATCGACCTGTTGCCGTTCATACGAACCGACCAGGAATTCTTCGCGGACTATTTCACTTATATCGGCGAAGTCTGCTCGAGCGCGTTGTTTCTCTGTACCAAGGCCATTCCTGAATCCGAGATCGTCCGGCTGGAAGCGGGCATTGCGGCGCAGGAGCAGGAGCGAATGGCAAGCGTGGCCATGCAGCGCTCGACCGATCCCGCGCGGCGCTTCATGATGGCGATCTCAAAGGTGCGATTGATGAGGCAGCTCTATGGCAACGCATGCGCTCAGGAATATCTGCGTTTTGTCAAAAAGGAATTCCCTGATCAGGTCGCGAGCCATTTGCCGCGCCTGAAGGAAGCTCTGGCGTCGATCGAGCGCCTGTGTTGCGCTGGTGCCGGGGACTCAACCTCGGCTGGGTCGATAAACCACGCCCCTGAGTAACGCCGATTACGGTAAACCCAGGCTGGGCCACGCGTGCTGCGGCTATCGGCACCCCGCACCAAGATCGCGGCGGATCGGCACACGCGTAATCCGATATTGGCGGGTCTGCGTCATCACCTCCGAGGAGCATCGGATCTTTTCGCCCGGGCGCGTCGTGAGCGCCGGGGCGAGTTGTTTTCTAATGCAATTGCGAACCAAAAGTTAACACGCGTGTTGATATATCGCACGGAGCAAGCGGCGGTCAGTTAAATTCCCCGCTCAAAACTTATGCCTGAATCTACCGGAACTCATGAAAAGTCCGACCTTTTCAATTGATATGCTCGAAATACCAGTTGGTATGAAACAATACCATTTAGCTCTTGACATGCCCCAAGTCCGCAATCTACAAAAGCGTTGATAATGAGGGGGGCAGGTGTCTGCTCCAGAAAACGACAACGCATCAACAGGATGAAGCGATCATGGGACGGTATTCGTTTATAAAATTAGCTATTTTGTGCGGAAGCGCGATGCCGCTGACGGCAATGGCGCAGGCAGCACCTCCGACTGAGGCAGTCGCGGCGCCCGGACTCGGCGATATCATCGTGACCGCCACGCGCAGAAGCGAGAACCTGCAAAATGTTCCGGTTTCCGTGACGGCAATCACATCGGCCCAGCTGAAATCGCAGGGCGTCTTTTCAACCGCTGACATGAACAATTCCATCCCCAACCTGCAGGTCAGCTCTGCCTACGGCGAGACCCAGCCTAATTTCACCTTGCGCGGGATCGGCGTCGGTACCGAGTATAACTCGAACGCAGCGTCGCCGGTCGGCGTTTATGTTGACGAAGTTTATCAGTCGTTTCGCGCCAGCCAGGGCCAGCAACTTTACGATCTTGCGCAGGTTGAAGTCGTGCGCGGCCCGCAGGGCACGCTATATGGCCGCAACACCACAGGCGGTGCAATCAACTTCAACACCAACAAGCCGTCCTTGCACGGTGAGAACGGCTATCTGACCGTCGGCTATGGCTCTTACAACCGCCACAGTGTGGAGGGCGCAATCGAAGTTACGCCCGTAGAGGACGTGCTCGGCGTTCGCGTTGCAGGCACCTACGTCAAAGCCAATTCCTATGTCAAAAACGTGTTTCCGGGTGGTATTTCGCCCGGCGGCGCCGAGACATATGGCTTGCGTGGGCAAATCCGTTACAAGCCGTCGGCAGGTATCGATCTTGGCCTGAAGCTGTATGCCAGCCAGACCGAGGGCGGTCAGGATTCGCCGCAGAACCATGGTCCGTCGTTGACCGACGACACGATCAGCCTGGCCAATTCGGCGCTGGGGTTTTTCTACACGCCGCTGGCATCCACCCTGTTTGGTAACGGGCACGATTTGTCCAAGCTGTTTCCACAGCCCTACAGCCCGTCGGCAAGTGGTCTGAATAATCTGCAGATCAAGGCTGACCAACTCGGTACAGCGGTCGTCAAGACGTTCGGCGCAGTGTTCTCGGCGAAAATCGATCTTGCCGATCGGGTCAAGCTGATCTCCGTCACTGACTACGATCAGACGCGTTTCGGCCTGCTTCCCACGATCGATTGCGATGGTACTCCCTACGCCGTTTGTGCAATTGGCTATGCGTCGAAGTCGAAGAGCTTCAACCAGGATGTCCGGATCGATTATTCGGGCGACAAGTTGAAGGTCATTGCCGGTTTGTATTATGGCTACGACAAGATCGTGACCAACAATACCCCGCATTTTTATGACTTCCTGACGGGTGTCAATGCGGCCATCGGCAACGCGCCTACTCACTTCAATCCGGGCGGTTTGAACCCGGCAGAAGGCGGCCTGATCACGGCGCTGGACGCCACGCAGGATTATACGCAGGAACGTAAATCGGCAGCGGTCTATGGCGAAGGCAGCTACGCGCTAACGGACAGGCTCAAGCTTACGGCCGGGTTGCGCTACACCAAGGATAATTTCGGTTATCTCAACGCGCTGACCACCTTCTATGACGCCACCGGCGCGGCGCGCTTGTATACGGTGTCCAATTATGCAGGCGGAAATTACCTGATTGGTACGTCAACCGGTGCGGTTGGCGCGCTTAACCGTCGGGACAAATCATCCAGCCTGACGGGCCGCGCAATCCTCGATTACAAGCTGGCCGATCATGTCCTGGCCTATGCCAGCTTCAGCCGTGGCTATCGCGGCGGTACTTACAACGGGTTGGCATTCCAGAATTCCGCGCAGGTTTACTTCGTGAAGCCGGAAACGGTGAATGCTTTTGAGCTCGGCATAAAGAGCCGGTTCTTCGACAATCGCCTCCAGTTCAATGCTTCGGTCTTCCATTACGTTTATAAAAATCAGCAGGAACAGCTGCTGAGCCCTCAGGCAGTGACTTTCCTTATCAACCTGGATGGCAAGCTGACCGGTCTTGATGCCGATCTTCAATTTGCAGCGACCAAGACACTGCGCCTGACAGCCAGCCTGGGTGTTCTGAACAGCAAGTTCAACCATGCAAATTGCCCGACGGGTGCCATTGGCGGGACACCGCCGCAGCAGGGTAATTGCATCTCGACTGCTGGTGGTAACATCGACGTTGGCGGGAATCCGTTCCCTTATGCCAGCAAGGTCTCTGGCAATATTGGCGCTGACTGGAAGGCAGCACAAATCGGTGACGGCGTCGTGACGCTGCACGCCGACACCAGCTACACCGGTCACTATTCCTACGACGTCTTTGGCAACTACAATTATGTCGGCGCGGCCGGTTCTGACGTCAATCAGGGTAAGGGTCCTATCCGTCAAGGCGGTGGTGACTACTGGTTGATTAACGGCCGTATCTCATACTCAACCGCGCACTTTACTTTGGCCGCGTACGTCAAGAATCTGACGGACAAGCTCTATTACCCCAACGCCATCAACGTTGAAGGTTCTTATGGCAGTGACTATCAGATCCGGGCAGCGCCGCGCACATTCGGCGCGGAATTCACGGCTAAGTTTTAAGGCCTCTGACCAGTGGACATGCTTGCTGCTGCGGCGTAGCAGCAAGCATGTCATTAAAAGCCTGATTCGAAATTAACCGAACAGCGAATTTTAGTAATTTCCGGGAACCGAAATCCCGAACCAGTCACTGAAAACTGATAGAAAAACAGAATTTTGTGGGGCCTGATGCGCAAAGCAATCTGTATCGCGACTCTCTGCATAGCGACTGGCGCCATGTTGGTCGGGTGTGCTCAACAAGACGCCAAGCTTGGCGGCGCTGCTGCTCCACAGGCGGCCCCGGCAATGGCCATCGCGCCAGCGCCGGCGCCAGCTACCTTCGACAACTGGACGACCTATGGCGGGACCAGCGAAGAGATGCGGTTCAGTCCGCTTACCTCGATCAACCCGCAAAATGCTTCCAGCCTCGGATTGGCGTGGAGCTACGAATTTGATACCGCGCGCGGGATGGAAGCAACGCCGCTGGTCGAAAATGGCGTGCTGTACACGACAACCGCCTGGTCCAAGGTTTATGCTTTCGATGCGACCAGCGGCAAGCCGTTGTGGTCCTATGATCCGCAGGTTCCCGGTGAGACTGGGTTTAATGCCTGTTGCGATGTCGTCAATCGCGGGGCCGCCCTGTTTGAGGGCAAATTGTATGTCGGCACGCTTGACGGTCGGCTGATTGCGCTCGATGCCAAGACCGGCAAGCTGATCTGGTCCACCGTCACCGTCGATCAAAGCAAGCCCTATACCATCACTGGTGCGCCGCGGATTGCCAAGGGTCGGGTGTTGATTGGCAATGGCGGCGGCGAATATGGTGTCCGTGGCTATATCAGTGCCTATGACGCTAACACCGGCAAGCTTGATTGGCGCTTCTACACGGTCCCACCGGCCCCTGGCGCACCCTCCGACGGTGCCGCCTCGGATGCGATCATCGCCAAGATGCAAACCACCTGGGCGGGCGATTACGGCAAGCTGGGCGGCGGCGGCCCGGTTTGGGACACGATCGTTTATGACCGGGAATTCAATCAGATTATCTTTGGTGTCGGCAACGGTACCCCGTGGGACCGGCGCGTGCGCTCTGCCGACCGGGGCGATAATCTGTTCCTCGACTCAATTGTCGCCGTCGACGCCGATACGGGCGCCTACAAATGGTATTATGGCGGTTCGCCCGGCGAAGTCTGGGACTTCGATCAGACCCAGTCGATCATTCTTACCGATTTGAAGATTGACGGTCGCGTTCAGAAAATCCTCATGCAGGCGCCAAAAAACGGCTTTTTTTACGTTATCGACCGCAGCAACGGGCACCTCATCTCCGCCAATAATTATGTCACCCAGACCTGGACGTCCGGGATCGATATGAAGACCGGGCGCCCCATGGAAACGCCGAATGCGCGCTACGCCAAAGGCCCGTTTATCTCTCTGCCATCCGGGCAGGGCGCACATAATTGGCAGCCGATGGCCTTCAGCCCGCAAACCGGCCTCGCCTATATCCCGGCGCAAGAAGTGCCGATGTTGTATAAATCGGATAAGCCGTTTGTCAGCCGCGATGGTGGCTGGAACTTGGGAATTGAGCTTGGCGCCGCGACGCTGCCCGACAACACCGCGCAATTGGCTGCGATACGGGCATCGTTGAAGGGGCATCTGGCCGCCTGGGACCCGGTCACGCAAAAAGAGGTGTGGCGGGTGCAATATGACGGTCCGTGGAACGGCGGCGTCTTGGCGACTGCCGGGAACCTGGTTTTTCAGGGTACGGCGCGCGGCATGGTCAACGCCTATACGGCCGACAAGGGCCAGAAGCTGTGGTCTTTCGATGCCGAGATCGGCATCATGGCGCCGCCGATCAGCTATGCGGTCAATGGCAAACAATATGTGGCAATCATGGCCGGGTTCGGTGGCGGCTATGGCATCGCGGCCCCGCTTGCCGACAATGCCGGGCCCCGTCCCAATGGGCGATTGCTGGTGTTCGCGCTGGGTAGCAACATGGCTTATCATGTCGATCATCAGGCGCCAGCGCCAGCGGTGGTGGTAAAATCGACCTGGTCGGTCAAGACCTTGGCCCGCGGCCAGCATATCTATGAAGAGACATGTGCAGTGTGCCACGGCGCCGGGGCGCGGTCATCGGGCGTCGTCCCGGATTTGCGGCGCGAAGGCGTGTTGGCGGACAAGGCGTTGTGGAATCAGGTTGTTATCGGCGGCGTTTTGTCCGCGAACGGCATGATCAGTTTCAAGAAGTGGCTTACACCCGCTGACGCTGAGGCTGTGCGTGGTTATGTCGCGGCGCGCGCGCGCAATCTGGCGGTCAATGGAAACTGATACTGTATTCGTGGTGACGACATTCCAAAAAAGGAGCGTGATGTGAGCTATAACATGCTGATCAATGGCCAGCTGGTTTCCGGCGGCCGGACGCTGGATATCATCGATCCCGCCACGGGCGCGGTCTTTGCGCAGTGCGCCTGCGCTACCGAGGCCCAGTTCGAGGAAGCGGTCGCCGCTGCCGCAGCTGCATTTCCGGCGTGGTCGCGTACGCCGATCGAGGCCCGGAGCGCGATAATTCTGCGCATCGCCGAAGTGATCGAGGACAATCTGGAGGAGCTGGCGCGGTTGCTGACCAGCGAGCAGGGCAAGCCGTTGCAGGATGCCCGCGCCGAAGTGGGTGGGGCCGCTTATTTCATGCGCGATCATGCAGCGGCGCGGATGCCGGTCGAAGTCCGCGAGGACAACGAGACGCGGCGCGTGGAATTGCACCGGGTCCCGCTCGGCGTAGTCGCGGCGATCACGCCGTGGAACTTCCCGCTGCTGACCGGAACCAACAAGCTTGGCGCCGCGCTGATCACCGGCAACACGGTGGTCCTCAAGCCCGCGGCGACCACGCCGCTGACGACGCTGCTGTTCGGCGCGCTCGTGAAGGACATCATTCCTGCTGGCGTGCTCAATATCGTGACCGACCAGAACGATCTTGGTCATGTGCTGACCGCGCATCCGCTGATTCGCAAAGTTACCTTCACCGGTTCGACCGCAACCGGCACGAAAGTGATGGGATCAAGTGCAGATACCCTCAAACGCCTGACGCTGGAACTGGGCGGCAATGATTCGGCGATTGTGCTCGATGATTGCGACCCTGACGCGGTGGCGCCGAAATTGTTCGATGCCGCCTTTGCCAACAACGGCCAGCTGTGCGTCGCGGTCAAGCGCCTCTATGTCCATGACAGCCAATACGATGCGATCTGTGACCGGCTGGCTGACATTGCGCGTGGCAAGATCGTCGGGTCGGGGCTGGAGCAGGGCACGCAGCTCGGCCCCGTCCAAAACCGGATGCAGTTTGACAAGGTCACCGCGTTGATTGCGGAAACCCGCGCTGAAGCGCTGATCATTGCCGGGGGCGACAGCCCCGAAGGGCCTGGATATTTCATCAATCCTACCATCGTGCGCGACATAGCTGATACCGCACGGCTGGTGCGTGAGGAACAGTTCGGCCCCGTGCTGCCGGTCCTGCGCTATCAGGATGTTGACGATGCCATTGCCCGCGCCAATGCAAGTAGCTTCGGTCTGGGCAATTCGGTCTGGTCTGGCGATATGGCGCGGGCTCATGATGTTGCGGCACAGCTTGATTCGGGATCGGTGTGGATTAACCAACATGCTGATATCTCGCCGGGCATCCCCTTTTCGGGTGCGAAAATGTCGGGTGTCGGCACGGAAATGTCGGAACTCGGCCTGCTTGAATTCACCCAGGTGAAAGTCATCAACCGCGCAAAGGTCGCGCTGGTCTAAAGTCCCATATCGTAAATCTGGACCAACCCGTCTACCCTGAGCTTGTCGATGAGCTGTCTTTCTCCGCGAGGCGTTACTCAGCGGCACAAAGAAAAAGACAGTCCGTCGGCAAGCTCAGGGGCGACGGGGGAGTGGGGTTGATCCAGAACTTCAGCATACCGCTTTAACCCATCCACAATCCGCCAGTGACGTTGATCGCCTGACCCGTCATGTAAGCGGCCGCGTCAGAGGCAAGGAACGCAACCACATCGGCGATCTCTCGCGGCAAGCCACCGCGCCGCAATGGCACGGCCTGCACCCGGGCTTGAACGTCAGGCAGACCTTGGGCGTGGTTTAGTTCTTCGGCCGCGGTGCGCATGTCCGTCTCGACGATAATGCCGGGACAGACCGCGTGTACGCGAACCCCATGCGGCCCAAATTCCGTTGCCAGACTCTGGGTCAGGTTGATCAAGCCGGCCTTGGTCGCGCCATAGGCGGCATGATTGGCAACGCCTTGCTTGCCCGTCCATGACGACATATTGATGATGCAGCCGGAGCGACGCTCGACCATGCTGCCGAGCACCGCCTGGCAGCAGAAAAATGCGCCGTCCAGATTGATCGCGAAAGTCCTGCGCCATTGCTCCTCGCTGACCGCCAGAAAGCTGCCGGTGGAAAGGATACCGGCATTGTTCACCAATATATCCACCGCGCCCAGCGCCTCGACAATAGACCGATGCGCGGCGTTGACCTGGTCACGCGACGATACGTCACCGACTGCAACCGCTGCCCGACCGCCAAGCGCCGCAATGGATTGCTGCGTCGCGGTGACGCTGGCCCGATCGAGATCGAACAGCCCGACCGCACAGCCCACGAGGGCAAGTCGCAAGGCCACGGCGCGGCCAATGCCGGCGCCCGCACCGGTTATCAGCGCCACTTTTCCGGCCAGATTGTCCATAGTCGCTCCATCCGGGCCGCACAGCGGGAAAAACTTACTAACGGGTATTGAATTGGTCTAATCGGTATCGTAAGCATGCCAGATGTCAACCGTCGTGCCAAGTTCGCTCCGCCCGCAATATGATGCCATCGTCGTTGGTGCGGGGTTTGCCGGGTTGTATATGCTGTACAAATTGCGTGCGATGGGTTTTTCAGCGCGGTGTTTCGAGGCTGGCGACGGCGTCGGTGGCACCTGGTACTGGAATCGTTATCCGGGCGCGCGCTGCGACGTTCCCAGCCTGGAATATTCCTTCTCGTTCTCCGAGGAATTGCAACAGGAGTGGGAGTGGACCGAGCGCTATCCGGCGCAAGCGGAGATTTTGCGCTATCTCGACCATGTCGCCGACCGGTTTGAGCTGCGCCGCGACATTCAGTTCAATACGCGGATAGCGTCTGCACATTTCGACACCGAACAGAGTTTATGGAACGTCACCGCAGAAGCGGGTGAGACAACATCGGCACGCTTCTGCATTATGGCCACCGGTGCGCTTTCGGCATCCTCAAAGCCTGATTTCAAGGGTCTGGATGACTTTGCCGGCAGTTGGTATCACACCGGGCAATGGCCGCATCGGCCCGTCGACTTTACCGGACAAAATGTCGCGGTGATCGGCACCGGATCGTCAGGCATTCAGGTCGCACCGATGATTGCCGCGCAGGCTGCCCAGCTCACCGTGTTTCAGCGCACGCCCAATTTCAGTATTCCGGCGTGGAACCAGCCGCTGGCCAAATCCGCACAGGATGCATGGAAACAAGACTACCCCAAACATCGCACGGCCGCCAAGGCGACGCGGTCCGGCGCCTTGTACGACTATAGCCAACGCAGTGCGTTTGATCTGAGCCCCGAGCAGCGCCAGACCGAGCTGGATGCCCGCTGGGCGCGGGGTGGTTCAAATTTCACCCATTGTTTCAACGACATGTTCCGCGACAAGGCGGCCAATGACATTGCGGCGGACTATGTCCGCGATAAAATTCGCACGATGGTGAACGATCAGGGGACAGCCGCTGCGCTGATCCCGACCGACCATCCGATCGGCACCAAGCGGATCTGCGTGGACACCGATTATTATACCATGTTCAACCGGGCCAACGTGCAATTGGTCGATGTACGCGCGACGCCGATCACCGGGATCGGGGCGACGGGCATCGTCACGACGGACAAGAGCTACGATGTCGACAGCATTGTCTTTGCTACAGGGTATGACGCAGTGACCGGCTCACTGACCCGGATTGACATCAAGGGACGTAGCGGAGTCACGCTGAAGGCGAAGTGGAGTGCCGGGCCAAAGAGCTATCTTGGCATCATGGTTGCAGACTACCCCAATCTGTTCACCATTACCGGACCGGGCAGCCCGTCCATTCTCACCAACGTCGTCATGGCGA
>JAYUBN010000135.1:0-13899 GCA_043740855.1 Sphingomonadales bacterium
CGCTGTTGCAGGCCGCTGCCGTGGCCTTGCTGGAACGTTGCGGCGCGCCTGACTGGGCCGAGCGCGAGGGCGCATGGACCGGGCTGCAATCGCTGCTGCGCCAACGCTGGTCGTGGGCGCCGCTGCTCGTTCCGCGCATTGCCAAGCCCGAACGCGCCGAACGCTGGCTGTTCGCGCGGCTGCCCGAATGGAACGAAGCGCCCGAACGGGCGCAGCCCGCGCAGGTCGTGTTGGCGCAGGCAGATGTCGCGGAACGACTGGCACGATTGACCGGCGACGGCGCCGAGACTCGACCCGGCCAGCGCGCCTATGCCGCCGCCGCTGCGCATATTTTTGCCCCGCGCGGCGCGGACGGCCGCGCCCGCGTGCTGCTGGCCGAGGCGGGCACTGGCACCGGCAAGACGCTGGGCTATCTTGCCCCAGCGTCACTGTGGGCTGAAAAATCGGGCGGCACGGTCTGGGTTTCAACCTTCACCAAGGCGTTGCAGCGGCAGTTGCGCCGCGAAAGCCGGAGGGCGTGGCCAGAATCTTCGTCGGGACGGTCGGTGCGCGCGGACGGATCGCCGGCGGTGGTGGTGCGCAAGGGCCGCGAGAATTACCTGTGCCTGCTCAATCTGGAAGACGCGTTGCAAGGCGGCTTTTCAGGCCGCGCGGGCCACATGGCGCAGCTGGTGGCGCGCTGGGCGGGCTATACCCAGGACGGCGACATGATCGGCGGCGACTTGCCCGGTTGGCTGGGTACGCTGTTTCGCCAGCGCGGCGTCGCGGCACTGACCGACCGGCGCGGCGAATGCGTCTATGCCGGCTGTCCGCATTATCGCAAATGCTTCATCGAACGGGCGGCGCGGTCCAGCGCCCAGGCCGATCTGGTGATCGCCAATCACGCGCTGGTGATGGTCAACGCTGCGCGAGGGAGAGACCCCGCCGCACGCCCCACCCGGATCATTTTCGACGAAGGCCACCATGTTTTCGACGCCGCCGACGCCACCTTTGCAGCGGCGCTGACCGGGGCTGAAACGATCGAGTTGCGGCGCTGGGTGATCGGTCCTGAAAAAGGCTCGCGCGGGCGGCGGCGCGGGCTGTCGGCGCGGCTGGCCGACGTCGCCTCCTACGACGAAGCCGGCGGGCATGCCATCGCCGCCGCGTGTGAGGCTGCCGGTGCACTGCCAGCCGATGGCTGGCTGCAACGGTTGCATGACAATGCGCCCTCGGGACGGGTGGAGGAACTGCTCGGCGCGGTCCGGGCCATGGCCTATGCCCGCGACGAAGGCGGTGGCCAGGACGCCGGCTACGGGCTGGAGACAGAAGCGGCGCAACTCGACGGCAGTTTTATCGAACATGCGGTGGCGGCGCAGACGGCACTCGCAGCGCTCCGCCAGCCGCTGATACGGCTTGGTGTCAGGCTGGAGGCGCTGTTGAGCGAGCCGCCCGACTGGCTTGACAGTGCGGGACGGGCGCGAATCGAGGGCGCGCGCCATTCTCTGGGCTGGCGCGTCGAGCTGCTCAGTGCCTGGGAAAGCCTGCTGGCACGAATGGGCAGCGGCGGCGACCCGCGGTTCGTCGACTGGTTGGCGGTCGAGCGCTCGGACGGCCGCGAATTCGACGTGGGGCTTCATCGCCGCTGGCTCGACCCGATGCAGCCCTTCGCGGCGACCGTGCTGGCGCCGGCGCATGGCGTAATGCTGACCAGTGCTTCGTTACGCGACGGTGCGACGCCTTCGGAAGAAAGCAGGGACGGGGCCAGCGCAACCGGCAAGACCGACAGCGGCTGGGCCAGCGCAATCGCCCGCAGTGGCGCCGGCCATGCCGACATCGTTCCGCGCCTTGCTGCCTTTGACAGCCCGTTCGACTATGCCGCCCAGTCCGAAGTGTTGATCGTCACCGATATTGCCAAGGGCGATATCCCGGCGCTGGCGGGGGCTTATGGCCGGTTGATCGAGGCCTCGGGCGGTGGCGCACTGGGATTGTTCACGGCGATACGCCGACTACGCGCCGTGCATGGCCGCATCGCCGACCGCATGGCGCGCGAGGGCCTTCCGCTTTACGCCCAGCATGTCGACCCCATCGACACCGGTACGCTGGTCGATATCTTCCGCGACGATCCCCGCGCCTCGTTGCTCGGCACCGATGCCCTGCGCGACGGAGTGGACGTGCCGGGCCATTCGCTGCGGCTGGTGGTGATGGAGCAGGTGCCCTGGCCCAAGCCGTCGATCCTGCACCGCGCCCGGCGCATGGCGCACCCGTCCGGCGGCCAGGCCTATGACGATCGCATCATCCGCGGGCGGTTGGCACAGGCCTTTGGCCGACTGATCCGCAGCCGCGATGATCGCGGTCATTTCGTGGTGCTGTCTTCGGCCTTCCCCTCGCGGCTGCTGTCGGCCTTCCCGCCAGCTACGCCGGTCCACCGCGTAACACTGGAGCAGGCTTTACATCGCGTCGCCGGCAGTGTTTCTGAACGCTCTGCCACTCAAACATCCGGTGCCCGCGTCTAAAATGAAAACCTTGGGCCTGTTCCGCCATGCCAAGTCCGACTGGGACAATCCACGCGCGCGCGATTTCGATCGGCCGCTGAATGGCCGCGGGCGCAAGGGCGCCGCAATCATGGGCCGCCATATCCGTGAATGGTGCCTCGAACGGGGGCTGCGCTGGGACCTGATCCTGGCCTCGCCTGCGGTGCGGAATAGCGAAACGCTCGAAATCACAGCGATAAATACACCCGGCGAAGGTCGCCTTCGTTATGTCATTAACTGGGACCGGCGGATTTATCTGGCCAGCTCCTGCACGCTGATCGACATTCTGCGCGAACAGGGCAATCAAGTCAAAACCGTGCTGATGTCAGGTCATAATCCGGGGCTGGAAGACCTTATTTTCGATCTCGTGCCCGATAACGGCTCCAGCCCATTGCGCGATGTCGTCGAGGAAAAGTTTCCGACAGCAAGCTTTGCGGTGCTGGAACTCGATGTGGAGTGCTGGACCGACTTGCGCAACGATTGCGCTTCACTGATCCATTTGACACGCCCACGCGATCTTGATCCGGCCCTGGGTCCGCAAGGATCGTAAATAAACAGGCCGCGTCCCCAAGTACCCAATATAATCAGGATTCGTCCGCACGAACCTTTACAATCAGATGTCGAGTGCCGCCGCGAGCGTAGCACGAATGACCAGCAACTCAGCCAGCCATGCCCCGTTTCCGGTTCGCGCATCGGCTTTCGGATCTGATATCTCCGATTTCCCGATTTCTGCTGGCAGACGAACCACAGCACGCTTCGCTTCCGCTTTCGCATCGAGCGCCAGCCGCGCGCCACGTAGCGTATAACCCTGATGATGCACCAGCCGATCGATCGTTTCAATCAGTTGAACGTCCTCCGGCCGATAATAACGCCTGTTGCCACTCCGCTTGACCGGGCTCAACATCGGGAACTGTTCTTCCCAATAACGCAAAACGTGTTGGCGAATACCCAGCGCCCGCGCCACCTCTCCAATCGTGCGAAAGGCGCCCGGAGCTTTGTGATCGTCGAAGCCCAATCCCGGCTCTAACTCGTCCGTATCGCCCACGTCTGAAATTTGCGTTTCCGCAACTTTCCCGTTCATAACCTGACCACGTTCATACCTTTGCAACGCGCTCCTTCAGCATCTTGCTGGCGCGAAAGGTCAGCACCCGGCGCGGGGTGATAGGGACCTCGATCCCGGTTTTCGGATTGCGCCCAAGGCGTTCGGCCTTGTCACGAAGAAGGAAGGTACCAAACCCGGAGATTTTGACATTCTCGCCATCTGCCAGCGCATCACTCATCATGACAAGTATGGATTCGACCATTGTCAACGCTTCAGATCGGGACAAACCAATCCGGCGATTGATCGCGTCGGCAAGGTCCGCGCGAGTAAGTGTTTTCATGGAGCGCACACCGCCTCCCAATCCATTTGCTCGCGTCCGAGTCGGAACTTTATACAAAATAAGCTATATGGCAATGCAGCGCAGTGCTTCGATCCAATTTTTATAATAAACACACAACACGATGCTTCGCGCCCATTCTCCGTCCTATGTCCTGGACCAAGACGGCACCACGCTTGCTGTCATGGACCTTAGCGTTACATCCGGATCAGGCTGGCACCCCAGGTGAAGCCCCCGCCCATGGCCTCCAGCATCACCAGTTGCCCCGGCTTGATCCTCCCGTCGCGGACCGCTGCATCCAGCGCCAAAGGCACTGACGCAGCTGACGTATTGGCGTGACGGTCCACGGTTATGATCACCTTTTCGGGCGGCATGTTCAGCTTGCGCGCGGTGGCTTCCAAAATACGGATATTGGCCTGATGCGGCACCAGCCAGTCAATGTCCTGCGTTGCCAGACCGACCTCGTCCAGCACCTCGGCCAGAACCTGCGCCAGATTGGTCACCGCGTGGCGGAACACCTCCCTGCCCTTCATCCGCAGCTTGCCGACAGTGCCCGTGGTGGAAACACCGCCATCAACGTACAGTAACTGGTTGTGCGCACCATCGGCGTGCAACCGGGTCGCCAAAATGCCCGGTGCGTCCGCTGCCCCTGAGCCGCTATCCTGCGCGGCCAGCACTACAGCGCCCGCGCCATCGCCAAACAGCACACAAGTCCCGCGATCGTCCCAATCGACAATACGGCTAAAGGTCTCCGAGCCGATCACCAGAGCGCATTTGGCCATGCCCGAGCGCAGCATCGCATCGGCCACCCCCAGAGCATAGAGAAAGCCCGAACATACCGCAGCGACATCGAAAGCAATGCCGCCGTTGCAGCCCAGTTCGTTCTGCACAATTGTCGCCGTCGCCGGAAAAGTCTGATCGGGTGTCGCTGTCGCCAGCACAATCAGATCGACCGTCTTTGCCGCAATCCCTGCTGCCGCCAGCGCGGCCCGGGCCGCCGCCGTCGCCAGCGATGCGGTAGTTTCGCCTTCGCCGGCTATGTAGCGGCAGCGGATGCCGGTTCGCTCGACGATCCACTCGTCCGTGGTGTCGAGTTGCTCCGCCAGTTCGGCATTGCTGACGCAGCGGACGGGCAAGGCCGAGCCGGTACCGATAATGACCGAGCGATGACTCATTTGCCCGCGCCCAAGGCAGCAGCTTCGGCGATGGACCGTTTTCCGCTCCAATGATCGGAGCCCAGCCGCAGCAGATCGGCGGTGATTCGTTCGGTCAGGTTTTCCTCCAGCAGGCGCGCGGTCAGCCCGATGGCATTGGCCACGCCCAAAGCGCTGGCGCTGCCATGGCTTTTGACGACCACGCCGCCAAGCCCCAGAAACACTGCGCCATTATGATTATTGGGATCGAGATGGTGTCGGAGCAATTCGGTCGCAGGGCGCGAAATCAGAAAGCCTAATTTCGAACGCAGCGAACTGGCAAAACTGCGGCGCAGCAGGTCAGCAACGAAGCGCGCCGTGCCTTCAACCGCCTTCAACGCGATATTACCCGAGAACCCGTCAGTCACCACGACATCGACCTCGCCCCGACCCAGCTTGTCCGCCTCGATATAGCCTTCGAACGACATCGCCAGTTCGGTGCTGGCAGCCTTGAGCTGTTGGGCCGCGTCGTGCAGCGTTTCGGTGCCCTTCATTTCCTCGCTGCCGATGTTGAGCAAGCGTACGCGCGGTTTGGCACGGCCGGTGACAATGCTGGAATAGGCCGCGCCCATGATCGCAAATTGTACCAGATTGCGGGTATCGCATTCAGTATTCGCGCCGAGATCGAGCATGACCACATCATTGTCGCCCAGCGTCGGCAACAGCGCCGCCAACGCCGGTCGGTCGATGCCGGGCATGGTGCGCAGCGCCAGCTTGGCCATTGCCATCAGGGCGCCGGTATTACCCGCGCTGACTACGGCGCCGGCATTGCCGGTCTTGACGGCATTGATTGCCATGCCCATTGATGTGGTTTTTGCGCGGCGCAACGCTTGGCTGGGCCTTTCGTCGCCGCTGACAACATCATCTGAATGGAGAATTTCCGAGGACGCCCGCAAATTGGGATGCTTGTCCAGCGCTCGTTCGATCCGGGCCTGGTCGCCCACCAACAGGAATTTGAACGCCAGATGCTGGCGGCGCGCCAACGCGGCGCCGGAGATCATTGTGCGTACGCCCTCGTCGCCGCCCATCGCATCTACAGCGATACGCGACAGACTCATCGACCTTCCCCTACCAGCGAACCGTCAGGTTCAATAAATCAGACGTCGCAGGCGAACCGCGCGTTCTGCTGAATCAGACGGCGCTTGATACCAGGATCTGACGGCCGTTGTAATGCCCGCAAGACATGCACAAATTGTGCGGGCGCTTCAATTCGCCGCAATTGCCGCATTCGTGGAAAGCTTCCACTTTCAGCGCATCGTGGCTGCGGCGCATGCCCCGGCGGGAGGGCGATGTTTTTCTTTTGGGGACAGCCATTTCGGCACCTGTTCCTGAAATTATATGTACTAAAAATAACGTCGCCCAATTTACCCTGGCCAAAGCACTGGGCGGCCGGGCGGCGGCGAAGGCGGGCCTATAGCGGATTTAGCGTGCGTTGCAAGCACCCGACCGCCATAGCGCCTGACAGAAAGCAATAATTAGGGGATCGCGCATGATACTGCAAATCACACTGTGCCTGACCGCAGCCGCCATTGTTCTGAATTTCTGGTTGGCTCTGCGCATCGGCCAGTTGCGACGCAGTCTGAAGGTGTCGGCAGGCGATGGCGGGCAGGAGTCGCTCATTCGGCGGATGCGGGCGCAGGCCAACTTCATCGAAAATGCGCCGTTAACTTTGCTGCTGTTCGGGCTGGTCGAAGCTTCGGGCAAAGGCGGGGCCTGGCTCGCGCCGCTTGGCGCGGTGTTTCTGATCGGTCGGGTGGCGCATGCCTTTGGCATGGAAAATGATACCAGCTTCAAGGCGGGCCGACCGATCGGGATGCTGATCACGATACTGACCCAACTGGTAATGGTAGTTTATGCCGTGTTGATCGCGCTCGGCAGGGTATAGTTCAGCCAAACACCTTATCGGCCACGAAGGGATTGGTTTGCCGTTCGTGGCCAAAGGTACTGACCTCGCCGTGCCCCGGCACAAAGGAGACATCATCGCCCAGTGGCCACAACTTGCCGGTAATCGAATCGAGCAAATGCTGGTGATTACCGCGCGGAAAATCGGTACGCCCGATCGAGCCCTGGAACAACACGTCGCCGACCAGCGCCAGCCGCGAGCCAGCGTGGAAAAACACCACATGTCCCGGCGTATGGCCCGGACAATGCAGCACATCCAGCGTCAAAGCGCCTACCGTCACCGTATCGCCGTCATGCAGCCAGCGATCAGGTTCGAAACTTTCCCCCTCCAGACCGTAGCGTTTAGTGGGATCATCGAGCAATTCGATCCAGAACCGGTCTTCTTCGTGCGGACCTTCGATGGGCAGGTCGAGTTCCCGGGCGAGCACCCCGGTCATACCGCAATGGTCCAGGTGGCCATGCGTCACCAGCAGCTTTTCGAGGGTAACGCCGTGGCGCTTGACCCCATCCTTGAGGCGATCGAGATCGCCGCCGGCATCGACCAGCGCCCCGCGCATTGTTTCAGTGCACCAGATCAGCGAACAATTCTGCTGAAACGCGGTGACGGGAATAATGGCGACGCGCATCGCAGGTGTGGGGGCGGAGGCAGGCTGATTCATAGTGTTGAAGATGCCGCGATTGAGGTGGAGGCAACCACTACCTATATGCGAGTGCGATAGGTAAGACCAGACCAACCCGGGACATTCCAAAATGCGATTTTCATATGCAATGATCAGCGTTGCCAGTGCGGCGTTGGCGTTATCCGGTTCAGGTCTCGCCGCAGCGCGCGGGGGTGTATCGGCTCCGCATCTCGCCGAAAACAGCTTTGCCGCGCTCGCTCAGCCGCTGCCCTATCCCTATGACGAGGCAGGCAATGCCGGCAGGGATGTCGATGCCGCGCTGGCCCGGGCGAAAGCTGCGCACAAGCTGCTGCTGATCGACATGGGCGGCAATTGGTGCGGCGATTGCCGGGTGCTCGCGGGCACGATGGCGCTCCCCGACCTGGCGCCCTTCGTAGCACGACATTTCGTGGTCGTAACGGTCGATGTCGGGCGGTTTTCGAAGAACATGGATGTGGCGCGACGCTTTGGAGCGCAACGACCGACGGGCGTGCCCGCCCTGCTGATCGTCGATCCGGACAACAACGCGCTGCTCGACAACGGTCACACCCAGGCGCTGGCCGATGCCCGCTCAATGAACCCGCAGGCGCTAGCCGACTGGCTGGCGCAATGGGTGAAGTGAAACCAGGGGCGCGCCCGGCACTACATTCACGCCCCCGTCTATCCTGAGGATGGTGAGGAGAAGGTGTTTACAATCGTCCGCTTTTCCACACCACCCGGCCGATCACCTCCAACTCATCAGGCGCCAGCGCAAATGGGCGATAGACCTGGTTGTCGCTGATCAGCACGATCCGCGCGGGTTGCCCGGGATCGAGACGTTTCACCAGCAGCGCATCGCCGACGCGCACGACATACACGCCGTCGCGCAGCGCACGCGCGCTGCGATCGACCAGGATTTCATCGCCATCGCGCAGCGTCGGCTCCATCGAATCGCCCGTCACCGCGATCGCCGTCAGTTGCGCCGGATCGAGCCCTTGTTGCCTGATCCAATGCGTGGAAAAGCGGAACGCGCCAATCGGCTGCTCCTCTCCTGCCCCCAACCCGGCAAATGCCCCCGGCCCCGCCGAAGCGCCCAACGACAAGCGGGGCACGTCCACCCAATCGGGTCGTTGCATTTTTCCCGCAGCCGATTCGGTTGTCGTGAAGTATTTTTCCTCGTCTCCACCAAGCTGGGTTTCGGCCACGTCGAAAAACCGCGCCAACGTGCGACGATCCAGTTCTTCCAGTTTGCGCGGGCTACCTTTGCGCACAAACTGCTGTAAATATGTGCTATTTCTGGAAATAAGCGCGGATAGCGCAGCCAGGCTGACACCGCGCGCCGTGGCCAGTTCGAGCAAGCGCGCGCGAGGGTCGGGCTCACTCATGGCAAATCTCGATCATAGGAAATTTACTAGACATTTCCCCTTTTGTCATGAACAAAGGTGGAACGCAACTACCCGATTCGCGCTGACGCTTTTTTTCACCACCTCAACCGATCAGACTGAAATAGAACATATCGTGAACCAAATTAAACAGGGAAATGGCATGCAAATCGATCTTACCACGGACCAGGCCTGCGTCACCTTGGTGCCCCCAGCCGGTGGTGGTTTTCCTCTGGGCAATCGGCATACGACCGGCCGGGGGCAACCCGCGGGCCGACCCGCGCCACGACCACGCCAGCCATGGGGGCGCTTGTTGAAGGCGGTACTCGATCTGGCGGGCGAACGGGCCGAAGTCATGCGGCACGTCGAGCGTGACTGGGCCAGCGCCACTTTCGCCGGTTCGCGCCATGCCATAACGCTGTGTTTCGCCGGGGCTGACGCCGCCGAAGCAGGCGAAAACTTCATCGTCGCCCTACCCGACCATGAGTTCATCATCCCGCGCTATTTGATCGCCGACGCCCAGATCATCGGCGTCGATGACAATCAGCTGCCGGAGCGCAAGCTGATTGTGGAAGTGCAGTTGTTGTTGCTGGAACAGGCGTGAAATTTGGCGGGCTTATCCCCTCCTTTTCTGCGGAGGGACAGCGAGACTTGGCGGTTCTTGCCGCCTTGTCGCAGCGGGATGGGGTTTCGCCGGTGAGCGCAACGCTGCACCCGGAGGATAGTCTCCACCCCCGGCCCTTCCCCTGAAGAAAAGGGGAACTCAGGCGGTGCGCCATTCCCAGCCCAGTGGGTCGCCGTCCATCACGTCCACCCCTTGCGCGGATAGTTGATCGCGCAAGGCGTCTGACGCGGCGAAATCCCTGGCTGCACGGGCGGCACGGCGAGCCTCCAGAGCAGCCGCTATCTCAGTTTCGGCGATCGTCGCAGCGCTCGGCCGGATGCGCAAGGCGGTGCGCGCCAGCTCCAGCAAGCCCAGCCCCAACACGGCATCCAGTACCGCCAGCGCCGCCAGCGTCTCGCCCGCATCGACTTTCTTTGTCGCCAGCACCTCATCCAGCACCGTCAGTGCCACCGGCGTGTTGAGATCATCCGACATCGCCGCATCGAAGCGCGCCAGCAAAGCCTGGAATTTTGGCCCCGGCGCAACAACGGGCGACGCCTGTGCCCGCAACTGCGCCACCGCCATGACCAGCCGCTTGAGCCGGGTCAGCGCCGCGCCCAGCCCTTCCCAGCTGAACTCCAGCTCGCTGCGGTAATGCGCCTGCAGGCACATCATCCGATAGGCGAGCGGATGATATCCCCGGTCGATCAGCAGTTGCAGCCGCAGGAATTCTCCGGAAGATTTGCTCATCTTGCCAGAGCGTTCCACCAGAAAGTTATTGTGCATCCACAAATTGGCGCCGCTGTTGGCGGCCACCTCCAGCCCGCCCGAGCAACTGTGTGCCTGGTTCTGCGCGATCTCGTTGGGGTGGTGGATTTCGCGGTGATCGATACCGCCGGTGTGGATATCGAAGGGAAAGCCGAGCAGCGCCCCGGACATTACCGAGCATTCAAGATGCCAGCCCGGCGCGCCCCTGCCCCATGGCGAATCCCATTCCATTTGCCGGGTTTCGCCCGGCGGGGTCTTGCGCCAGATCGCGAAATCCGCCGCGTGACGCTTGCCCTCGACCGGGTCGATGCGGCCCTCATGCCCGGTATCGTCGTGGCTGCGCGCAAGACGCCCGTAATCCGCCACCGTGGAAACATCGAAATAAAGCCCGCCCGGCAGCTCGTAGCAATGCAGCGCGGCAATCTGTTCTGCAAATTCAATCATTTGCGGGACGTAGTTCGTAGCGATTGACCACTGTTCCGGTTCACGGATATTCAGCGCGGCGATATCCGCCCAATAGGCATCGGTGTAATGCGCGGCGATGTCCCAGATCGACTGGGCATTGGCTTTCGCCGCCTTTTCCAGCTTGTCCTCGCCCGCATCGCCATCATCGGTAAGATGGCCGACATCGGTGATGTTGATGACATGGGTCAGCCGGTAGCCTTTGAAGCTCAGCGTCCGCCCCAGCACATCGGCAAAGACATAAGCACGCATATTGCCGATATGCGGGTAATTATAGACCGTGGGCCCGCACGAATAAACGCGCGCCTCGCCCGGATGGACGGGCTGGAAATTTTCCAACTGGCGGGTCAGGCTGTTGAACAGCTGTAGCGGTGCGGCATCACTCATAAGCGCCGCCTGACGCAACCGTGCTCGCCCGTCAATCGTCCTCGAACAGCCCGGCCAATTGCTCGATCATCGTGCCGCCCAGCTGCTCGACATCCATGATCGTCACCGCGCGGCGATAATAGCGGGTCACGTCGTGACCAATGCCGATCGCGACGATCTGCACCGGCGACTGCCGCTCGATCCATTCGATCACCTTGCGCAGATGCTGTTCCAGATAGCCGGCGGTGTTGACGCTGAGGGTGGAATCATCGACCGGCGCGCCATCGGAAATGACCATCAGGATGCGGCGATCCTCATGCCGGGCGAGCAGCCGGCTATGCGCCCACAACAATGCCTCGCCATCGATGTTTTCCTTGAGCAAGCCTTCGCGCATCATGAGGCCCAGATTCTTGCGGCCCCGGCGATAGGGCTCATCGGCCTGCTTGTAGATAATATGACGCAAGTCGTTGAGGCGTCCAGGATGCGCCGGTTTGCCGCCGGCCAGCCAGTTTTCACGGCTTTGCCCGCCCTTCCACGCGCGGGTGGTAAAGCCCAGGATCTCGGTCTTGACGCCGCACCGTTCAAGCGTGCGCGCCAGCACGTCGGCGCTGATCGCGGCAATGGAAATAGGCCGTCCACGCATCGATCCGGAATTGTCGATCAACAGCGTGACCACTGTGTCCTTGAACTCGATCTCGCGCTCGATTTTATACGATAGCGACTGGCCCGGCGATACCACCACCCGGGCCAGCCGCGCGGCATCGAGCAGCCCTTCCTCCTGATCAAAGTCCCAACTGCGGTTCTGCTGCGCCATCAGTCGCCGTTGCAGGCGATTGGCAAGCTTGGTGACGACACCTTGCAAGCCCTTTAACTGCGCATCGAGATAAGCGCGCAGCCGGGTCAGCTCCTCATCGTCGCACAATTCTCCGGCGCGGATCACCTCGTCGAATTTTTCGGTCCATGCCTTGTAGTCGAACCCGCTGGGCAGATCGGTCCATGGCCGATTGGGGCGCACCGGCAGCATGCCCTCCTGACCCTCGTCGCCGTCATCGGACTCGTTGTCGTCCTCGTTGATCTCGCTTTCGGTTTCGCTGTCACCATCGTCCTCGCCTTCGCTGGCGCGGGCATCGGTCTCGGAAGGCTGCTGCTGTTCGCCCTCGTCGTTACCGTCCTGCTCCTCCTCGGTCGGTTCGTCGCCGTCCTGATTCTCACTGTCGTCGGGCGGCTGGTCGATGGGGTCGCTGCGAGTCAGTTCCAGGTGGGCCAGCATTTCCAGCGTGCGCTTGCGAAACGCCTGCTGGTTCTCCAACGCACCTTCCAGCGCCGCAAAATCGCTGTCGGCGCGTTCGGCAATCCAGCCGCGCAGCATGTCCACCCCGGCGCGCGCGGCTTCTGGCACCGGCTGCCCGGTCAGCCGTTCCCGCAGCAGCAGCGCCAGTGCCGATTGCACCGGCACCTCCTGGGCATTTGCGGCGCGGGTAATCGGATCGCTGGCCATGCGCTGGTCGAACGCGGCGCCAAGATTGCCGCGCATTCCCGCATAGGCGCGTGCGCCCAGTGCCTCATAACGCACCGCTTCGACCGCGTCATAGCAGGCCCGCGCCATCGGTTCGGCAGGCGCAAAACGGGCGTGCATCGCATCATTGTGGTGGCGCAGGCGCAGCGCAAAGCTGTCGGCATGACCGCGCGCCGCCATCGCCGCCGCGCGCGGCAGGCTGCGGCCGGGCATCGGCACGCGAAATGCCTTGCCCGACTGGCTCGGCGCGTCGGCAGTCCAGCTGACATCCACCTCGGCATCGTGCGCAATCGCCCGCGCCGCGCCGGTCAGCACGCCCTTGAAGCGATCGAGAGGAGTTTCGTCAGCCATTTCCTACTTTCTCTCTGCCCTTTGGGAAGGAGACGCGAAGGCCTGGCAGCCCGTGCTGCGTTGGCCGTAGTTGAAAGGGGCCGCGCCGGGCCAGCCCCTCTCGTGACCCTCTTCCCTTACAGGGAGAGAGCTTTGGTCAAATCGACTGGCCGGTCTTTGCCCAGTCGGCCATGAAGCCTTCGATGCCCTTGTCGGTCAGCACATGCTTGAACAGCCCCCGGATCACGGCGGGCGGCGCGGTCATGACGTCAGCGCCGATCTTTGCGCTTTCCAGCACATGGATGCCGTGGCGAACGCTGGCGACAAGGATTTCCGTGGCAAAGGCATAATTGTCATAGATAAGTCGAATATCGCGGATCAAGTCCAAGCCGTCCAAGCCGTTATCATCGAGGCGTCCGACAAAGGGCGAGACGAAGCTGGCCCCCGCTTTTGCCGCCAGCAGCGCCTGATTCGCAGAAAAACACAACGTCACATTGACCATGGTGCCATCGCCGGTCAGTTTCTTGCAGGTTTTGAGGCCGGCAATCGTCAGCGGCACCTTGATGCAGACATTATCCGCGATCCGGCGCAGGATTTCGGCTTCGCGCATCATCCCGTCGTGATCGAGTGCGACCACTTCGGCACTGACCGGGCCATCCACCAGCCCGCAGATTTCGCGCGTCACCTCCTTGAAGTCGCGGCCCGCCTTGGCGATCAGCGACGGATTGGTGGTGACGCCATCCAGTAGCCCCGTTTCGGCAAGATCGGCGATTTCAGCGGTATCGGCGGTATCGACGAAGAATTTCATGAATTTTCTCGAGTGGCTGCGAGGAAAAGGGTGCGAGTCTG
>JAYUBN010000136.1:0-4441 GCA_043740855.1 Sphingomonadales bacterium
CATTGACCCCGGCATCAGCAGCGGTCGTGGTCGGCGTGCTGGGCACCACCATCAGTCCCTATCTGTTTTTCTGGCAGGCGTCGGAAGAGGTGGAGGACATGAAGCGCAGCGAAGGCCAGAGTTTGCTGAAATCGTCCGACGCGATCGGCAGGCAGGAGATTAAGCGGATCAAGTGGGACACTTGGTCCGGCATGTTCTATTCGAACATTTCGGCTTATTTTATCATCCTGGCTACTGCGGTGACGCTGCATGTAGCAGGCATCACCGACATCAATACCGCAGCAGAGGCAGCCAAGGCTCTGCGCCCGCTGGCTGGGCCCTTTGCATTTGCCCTGTTCGCGTTTGGCATGCTGGGGGTCGGATTTATCGGCGTCCCGGTGCTTGCGGGATCAGGCGCCTATGCGGTGGCCGAAGTGATGGGTTGGAACGAGGGACTGGAAAGCAGCGTCGGCAAGGCACGCGGGTTTTACAGCGTCATCGCGGTCAGCGTCCTGCTCGGCGTGATCCTGCAATATTCTTCGCTCAGTCCAATGAAAGCACTGTTCTGGAGCGCGGTACTCAATGGCGTGGTGGCGGTTCCGCTGGTGGTGGTGATTGTGCTGTTGGCGTCGAGGAAATCGGTGATGGGGGCATTCACCGCAACCAGAACGGTCCGGGCAATCGGTTGGCTCACCGCAGCAATCATGGGCGTGGCAGCCGTCAGCATGTTTGTCTTGCCGGCAAGCTGATCGGCCGGACCATTCCCAAGCCACGCTTTCGTTGTTCCAGTCGTAACTGGAGGATGATTGAGGGTCACGTCACGATCCACAAAAAATAGGCCGTGTGGAACGCAAACCCGGGTTTTCGCACCACGTGCTGGTGGATGGCGTGCCGCTGGCCCGATCAAGGCTATTTAGACGGAGCCCAATTTGTAGCCAGTGCTGCCCGTTCCTGAGCCTGATCCAGTGCCTCGCCAGTGATGAGAGCGCCCACCAGTTCGGTGGTGCCGGAACTTGCGGCCATGCGATAATCACCAGTGCTGGTCTGGCCGTGGGCAATCAAGCCTTTCAACTGCCAGGCGTTGCCATCCCGACAGGCGACGCCATCGGTTGCCTGGGCGGAAAAGGTCCGGCAGATCGCCCCGGAATGATTTCTGAAGGTCAACCCGATCCTGACGGGCTCCTTCGTGCCCTGTGTGCTCGCCAATTGGGTGTTCAGCGCAAGGTTGAGCTGGCCCGATGCCGTCAGCTGGCTGCCACCGTCTGTAACCGGCGGCGCGCCATTCGTTACCAATCCGCTATGCTGGCCATTGAACATCACGCCGCCGAACACGCCTGCGACCAGTATCGCTGCCATCGCGGCCCAGCGCGAGAAATCCTGCGAGACACGACGACGCTGTTGCCGGGCGCGTTCGTCCGCCAATGAAATCACGTTGCTATCCGCTGCGATTTTAGCGGACATGGCAAGTGGGACCGGCGCGGTGAGGATGGGCAAGAACGCACGGTCCAGTCGAGCAGCCAACGCCCGGTGCTCATCCACCATCGCCTGCAAGTCGGGATCAGCCGCAATTTCCTGTTCGACCCGCAACCGGGTCGCGTCGTCGATTTCACCATCAAGGTAGTGAAAGATCAGGGCTTCATCAATCACTGGGGCAGTCCTCCTTGACCAGAGCCAGTAGTGCCTTGCGTCCCCGGACCAACCGGCTGGAAACAGTTCCAATGGGTAGATCGAGCAATTCGGCGGTCTCGCGATAGCCATAGCCCTCAATCAGGACGAGCACGACGACTTCGCGCTGCTCGGACGGCAATCGTTCCATGGCCTGCATCAGCCGTGCCAGGTCGATTCTGGCATCCATTTCTGCTCTCGGATCGTGTCCGATCAGTTCGCCTTCTTCTTCTGGCGCCAGTATCCGCCCCGCTCGTGTGCGCGCCCGGACTTTGTCGATCCAGCAATTCCGCATGATACGGAACAGCCATGCGTCGAGGCGGGTGCCCTCCTGCCACTGCTCTTTGGCGCGCAGTGCGCGCTCGACCGTGATCTGGGTCAAATCGTCTGCGTCGGCAGGATTGGCGGCAAGGCCGTGCGCAAACCTGCGCAATCGCGGCAGGATCGCCTCCAGCCCCTGCTCGAATATGCTCAAATGGATTTCCCAGGCTCATGCGGATGAAACGACTTGGCTCGTACGTTTTATCCGGCAAGAGTAAATAAAAAAGGAAATGTCGTGACTCGCCCTTGTCTCCGCACAATCCTCGCATGTAGCGCGGCTCTATTGTTCGCGACCGCAGGCCATGCCCAATTGCTCTCTGGGCTGGGGGGCAACCCAACCCAGAGCGTGGGCGGCTTGTTTGGTTCGTCGAATATTCCGGGATTGCCCAATACTGCGCCAGTCAGCGCGCCCGTTGTCGATCGCCTCAACGATGTCGGCAGTTCGGTGTCGGATACGGCCAGCCTGCTCGATCTGCGCCATGAGCGATTGCGCGAACTGGTTCGCCAGAACCACCGTGTTCTTGATATCGATCAGAGCGGCAATCTCGTGCGCAAGGGCGAAATCATTGCCATTGACCCATCGATTGAAACCTTGGCGCATCTGCGCAGCGCCGGGTATCGCGTGCTGCATGACGATCAGATCGAATGCCTGCAATTGCACGTCGTGACCGTTGCCCCGCCAACTGGCACCGACACCCGCGATGGCTTGAACAAGCTCCGGAAGATCGACCCCGCAGGAGAGTTCGATTATGATCATGTCTTCGAACCTGCGGGTATCGGACTCTTGCCATTTGCCGGAACCGCTGCGACCGCGACGCTGCATGGCCAGGCAATGATCGGCATGATCGATGGCGGCGTGGCTGCGCATCCATCGCTCCGCAATGCCGCGATAGAGCAGCGCGGCTTTGCCTCTTCGGGCGCCCGTCCGAGCGGTCACGGCACGGCGGTTGCGTCGCTGATGGTCGGGTCCGATGGGCGTTTCCAAGGCGCAGCTCTAGGCGCTTCCCTGTTAGTGGCGGACGTTTACGGCGGCGATCCGACCGAGGGATCGGCGCTGGCGATCGCCCGTGCGCTGGGCTGGCTGACCTCACGCGGCGTTCGCGTTATCAATATAAGCCTGGTGGGTCCGGCCAACCCGTTGTTGGCGCGCGCAATCGCCGTCGCGGCTGCTCGTGGTGTGCTGATCGTGGCGGCCGTCGGTAACGACGGCCCGGCGGCACCGCCAGCCTATCCCGCGTCATACCCGGAGGTTATCGCGGTGACCGGGGTCGATAAACACAATCGCGCCTTGGTCGAGGCCGGAAAGGCGCTCCATCTCGATTTTGCCGCGCCCGGTGCCGACATGGCTGCTGCGCTTCCGGGAAAGGGTTATGCAACCGTGCGCGGAACTTCGTTTGCCGCCCCGCTGGTGACAGCGCGGCTGATCGCGGCTGGCGGCGGTACTGCGGGCATGGCGGCGGTGTCGCGCGAAGTCGTGAAAGGCGAAGGCAGGGTTGGCAGGGGCGTCGTCTGCGAAACTTGCCGAATTGCCCCGCCCGCTGTCGGCGCCAGACGGTAAATGAGATTGGTGAATTAAATAACGTAGCACGGGATTAAAAGCGATCTGCGTATCGTTTACCTAATGACGGAAGCACCACGGGCTTCCTATTTTTAGGAGCCAAGAAATGAAAAAGCTGATTATCGCAAATACGCTTATCCTGTCGGCCATCATCGCCGCTGCGCCTGTTCAGGCCCAAGGGCTGGGTGGTCTTGGATCGATCACCGGCGCCGCAAGTGGTGCGCTTAATGGCGCCGGGTCTCTTGGTGGCGGGCTTGGGTCGCTCGGCTCGGCAACGCAGAGCGTCACTGGGTCGGTAACGGGTTCAGGAGCCGCCACCGGCAGCAAGTCTGTCGATGCCAAATCCGGATCGGCCAGCGCTAATGGCGGTCTTGCCGGAACAGTGACCGGCGCCGCCAGCAGCGCCACATCCGGTAATGCTTTGGGAGAATCGCTGGCTGGCAACAACTCGATTTCCGGCAGCCGGTCCATAAACAAGAGCGTCGGTGGCAGTGTGCAAAGCCCCGGGACCAATGGCGTTGGCGCGCTGGCCGGGCAGGCACCCGGATCGGCCCAAGGCGCGGGCGGAATGATCGGGGGGCTGGGCCAAGGTACCGCCAACGGGACGTCGTCGTCTGCTGGAAGCGCGGGCGGCGCGGCGCAAGGCTCTGGAACCGGTGGCCTTGGCGCATTGCCGGGGCAGGCATCGGGGATGACCCAAGGCGCCGCCAGCGGAACGGCATTGAATGCTGGCCACTCAGGCGAGGCACACGGTTCGGGAGCTCTCTCGGGGGCTGGGTCGATAGTTCGCGACTCCGCGGGTAGTACGCGTTCCTCGTCGCTTGAAGGAGTTGGCTCCGGTAACGGCGCTGCCTCGGACAGCACGAAAGCTGCGGCCGCCCGTTAACAATTCCCTTCACGAATGTGCTGGTAAATAGC
>JAYUBN010000137.1:0-4418 GCA_043740855.1 Sphingomonadales bacterium
CGCACCGGTCAGGGCGATACCCCGGTGTTCAGCGCGATCAAGGCCGCCGAACAGATCCTGGTCAAAACGCAGGATTCCAAAGCCTACCTTGGTCCAGAAGGCGACATGGGCTTTGTCGAGGCGCTCAAGCCGTACATTTTCGGGCAACAGTCGGCGCCGGTCGCCGCCGGTCGCATCGACGGCATGCAGGCGCCCGGCGGTACCGGCGCGCTGCGGCTGGCGTTTGCCATGGCCAAGCGCGCCGGGGTCCGGCGGTTCTGGATGGGTACGCCAAGTTGGCCCAACCACGCCCAAATATTCGCCGACCTGGGTTGCAAGCTGGAAACATTTACACACAACACCAGCGCCGGCACGGTCGATATGAATGCATTGCGTGCCGCCATCGCCGCCGCCGATCCGGGCGATGCGATCCTGCTGCACGGCTGCTGCCACAACCCCACCGGCATCGATTATACCCCCGCCGACTGGGACGAGATCGCCGGACTGGTCGCCGCGCGCAAACTTTTGCCAATCCTCGACCTGGCATATCAGGGCCTTGGTCAAGGCTGGGAGGAGGACGCTTATGGTGTGCGCTGCGTTCTGGATGCCGTGCCCGAAGCACTGATCGCCTACAGTTGCGACAAGAACTTTGGCCTGTATCGCGACCGCGTCGGCGCTGTCTATGTGATGATGGCAGAAGTTGGACAACTCCCGGCAGTCATGTCGAACGGCCACGCCCTGGCGCGCGCCAGCTGGTCGCAGCCGCCCGATCACGGCGCCGCCGCCGTACGCCTGGTGCTGAACGATGCGGGCCTGACCCGCCGCTGGCTCGACGAACTCGACACGATGCGGGTGCGCATGCGCCAGGTGCGCGAAGAACTTGCCGCAGCGGGCGAGGTCGGCGGGATCGATTTGACTGCCATCCGCAGCCAGAACGGATTATTCTCGATCATTCCCTTCACCCCCGATCAAGTGCAAGCAATGCGCGATCGCCACGGTATTTATTTCGCCGGGTCTGGCCGGATCAATATCGCCGGGCTGACGCTGGGGAATATCGGGACTTTCCTGGCCGCTGTGGCGGATGTGACGGGCTGAAGTCGTGGCGAAGGGCAGGCGAGCGTCAAACGTGAAACTGCCGATAGATGCACCCGGTCGAACCGGCCGGGCAAAAACCACCTTGCGCTGGCTGACTGCCGCGCTGCTATCCGCGCTGGCTGTCGGGGCTTGTTCGCCGCTGCGCATTTTCAACAATGTTATGCCCAAGGAGGCCGGTTCGCGGTTGGTACTGCGCGCTGCGGCTTTTGGCGTCGATCCCCGGCAGAGACTGGATTTGTATGCCCCGACGACGCCGTCGGCGCGGCCATGGCCGGTAATCGTGTTCATATACGGCGGGTCGTGGAATTCGGGCCTGCGCGAGGGGTATGGCTTTGTCGGCCGGGCGCTGGCCGCGCGTGGGTTCATGGTGGCGATCCCCGATTACCGGCTGGTGCCCGGCATTCGCTATCCTGTCTTTCTGGAGGACAACGCGGCGGCGGTGCGCTGGGTGATTGCGCATGCTGCGCAATATCATGGCGACCCACAGCGACTGGTGATCGCGGGCCATTCGGCAGGTGCCTACGGCGCGGCGATGCTGGCTTACGATCCGCGCTGGCTGGGTGCGGATCGCACGGCGGTGCGCGCCATGATCGGTCTGGCCGGGCCATATGATTTCCTGCCCTCGAAATTGCCGTCGGTGATCGCCGCGTTCGGCAGCGCCCCCGATCCTGCTACCACCCAGCCGGCCAATTACGTTGTCCCCGGGTCACTGCCGGCGCTGCTTGCAACCGGTGAAAAGGACGATCTGGTCTCGCCCCGCAACAGCGATGCATTGGCGGCGCGCTTGCAGGCGGCGGGCGCACCGGTCGAGCGCCGCAGGTACCCGCGCGTCGGCCATGTCGGATTGGTCACCGCGATTGCCGAGCCGTTCCGCTCCCATGCCCCAATTCTGGAAGACATGGTCAGCTTCGCCCGGCGCTATACGCAGTAGCGCGTGATCAAACCCCCGCCAGCGCGAAGGCGAGGCGCCCCAGCAACGTCGTCGGTTTCAGCCGGCCGTGCGTGGCGAACAGGCAAATGCACGGCTCGTTGCCGGCCACTTGCGGGTGGTGGGCATGGCGCTGGTCCAGCTCGACCATGTCGCCCGCGTGGTAGATCACGCCGTTATCGTTCAGCGCGCCCACCAGTACCTGGGTCATTTCCACGCCGGAATGGCGATGATGCGCCGTCGCTGAACCCGCGCCGACGCGCAGCAGAAACACACGAGTTTCCGGTTCGTGCGGCGTGTCGATCGGCGCGATCCAGATGCCCGGCGCTATCCAGCGCCGCCGCCCCCCCGCCAGCAGCTGGTCAAGACTGCGGGACAGGGGTCCAGTATCGGTTGGCGCTGGCTCATCCAGCCGGGCCATGGCAACGGCTAGCGCGCCATCATCCAGGCAGGCGGGTTCGATGGAATCGAGCAGGCCACCACCGAGTGCCTCGAATTGCGCGACTTCGTCCCGGCAAAGCGCGCAGCCGCGCAAATGCGCCGCCATGACAACGTCAAAACCGGCGCGCAGCTGTCCTGCGGCGTATTCGGCCAGAGTCTCGATCGCGGGATGATAGCGCGGAGCCGCGGGCGATGAGTCAGGCAGAAATTGGGTGTCAGCCAGAAATGGGGTGTCAGCCAGAAATTGCGTCATTTCAGATCCTTGATCGCGGCGCGCAGTCGCGTCAATGCCAGTCGCAGACGGGATTTTACCGTCCCGAGGGGAATGTCGAGCGCGGTGGCAATTGCGGAATGGGCTTGCTCGTCCCAATACGCGCGTTTGATGACCTCCTGCTGGTCGGGCGGCAGCAGGGCGATGGCGCGGCGCACGCATTGTTCATGCTGGCAGGCAGCAATGGCGTCATGCGCCGTGGGTGTGTCGTCATCGACGGCGTCGGGCGGGGTGGTGCCATAGGTCACTGTGCTCGCTTCCCGGCGCAGCCCATCGATACGGCGGTTTCGTGCAATCACGAAGATCCACGTCATCACGCCCGCCTTTGCCGGATTAAAGCGATCCGCTTTGCGCCAGATGGTGAGAAAAACGTCCTGGGTCACTTCCTCGGCTGCAGTCGGCGCCGAGCCGAGCCGCACCAGATAGGCTTTGACGCGCGGTGCCGCCAGTTGGAACAGCGCCGCAAACGCCTCGCGATCGCGCGCGGCGACACGCGCCATCAGTCCCAGCAACTGCACAGACCCGGTATTGCCGGGCTTTGGCATCGGCATGCGCTTTTCGTCCAACCCTGGGGCCACAGTCCATCGGCAGCCCGGCAATGGGGCTGACGCAATGGCTAACGGTACAGACCGGCGGGACGCAAGCGCTGAATTCATACCGTTAATACGAGTTTGGCCCTGCACCGGATCACTTCCGCCGGGGTTACTGCAACGCTACAGCTCCTCGCCGCGCCGTTCCGGCCCAAGGCTGCTCCACAAGGCCAGCACCACGGCGGTGATCCCGGCGATGCTGGCCAGCGCCAGGCTGTAATTGCCGTGATGGCTTTCCGCGATCCGTGCCTGGACCACGGCATTGCGCGAGGCGATCAGATTGCCCAGCTGATAGACGAAGCCTGGAAACATCGCGCGCAAGGCGGCCGGGGACAATTCGCTCAGATAAGCGGGTACTACTGCCCAGGCGCCCTGTACCGCCGCCTGCATCAGGAACGCTCCCAGCGCCAGCAGCAGCGGCGTGCTGGCATAAGCCCACAGTGGAATGACCGGCAGCGCGCAGAGGCTGGCGATGACCATCGCGCGTCGCCGCCCGATCCGCTCCGACAGACTGCCGACGATGAAGGCGCCGACGATGGCGCCGATATTCATGACCACGGCGATCTTTCCGGTCAGCTGCGTGCCATAGCCGTGCTGTTTTTGCAGGAAGGTGGGATACAGGTCCTGGGTGCCATGGCTGAAAAAGTTGAACGCGGTCATCAGCGCGATCAGATAAAGCGCCAGTTTCCAGTGCCCGACCAGCGCCGCCAGCGCCCCTTCGCGCGGGGCTTTGCCGGCGGCGATGAAGCTGGGGCTTTCATCGACATGCAGGCGGATCACCAGCACCAGCAATGCTGGCGCCAGCCCCAGAAAGAACATGCCGCGCCAGCCGATCCGGTCGAAGAACAGGTAAAACGCCAGGCTCGCCAGCAGATAGCCGGAAGGGTACCCCGATTGCAGCAGGCCGGAGACGCGCCCGCGCAGCCGTGCCGGGATGCTTTCCATGACCAGGCTGGTGCCGATGCCCCATTCGCCGCCCATCGCAAAACCGAAGGCGGCGCGGATCAGCAGCAGTTCGCTCAACGATCTGGCGAGACCGGACAGGGCGGAAAAAGCCGAAAACATCAGCACCACTGCCATCAGCACCGGCCGCCGGCCATAGCGGTCGGCCAGC
>JAYUBN010000138.1:0-13758 GCA_043740855.1 Sphingomonadales bacterium
GATGTCCTTGTCATTCAGTCCGCCCGAAGCCTGGATCTTGACCTGTTGCCCCTTGCCGGTCCCCTTGTCCTTCGCCGTGACATTGACGATGCCGTTGGCATCGATGTCGAAAGTCACCTCAATTTGCGGCACGCCGCGCCGGGCGGATGGAATGCCGATCAGGTCGAACTGACCCAGCGCCTTGTTATCGGCGGCCATCTCGCGCTCGCCCTGGAACACCCGGATCGTCACTGCCTGCTGGTTGTCTTCGGCAGTAGAATAGACCTGGCTCTTCTTGGTTGGGATCGTGGTGTTGCGGTCGATCATGCGGGTGAACACACCGCCCAGCGTCTCGATACCCAGGCTTAGCGGGGTGACATCGAGCAGCAGTACATCCTTGACGTCGCCTTGCAGCACGCCTGCCTGGATGGCAGCGCCCATCGCCACGACTTCGTCCGGATTGACGCCGGTGTGCGGCTCACGGCCAAAGAATTCCTTCACCGCATCACGCACCTTGGGCATGCGGGTCATGCCGCCGACCAGCACGACTTCATCGATGTCCGAAGCCTTGAGCCCGGCATCGATCAACGCCTTTCGGCAAGGCTCCATCGTGCGCTGGATAAGATCCGCAACCAGCCGTTCCAGGTCGGAACGCGTCAGCGATTCCACCAGATGCAATGGCGTGGTCGAACCACCTTCCATGCGCGCAGTGATGAAGGGCAGATTGATTTCAGTGGTCTGCGCCGAAGACAGTTCGATCTTGGCCTTTTCGGCGGCTTCCTTCAGCCGCTGCAGCGCCAACCGGTCACTCTTGAGGTCCAGGCCTTCCTTGGCCTTGAATTTGTCAGCGAGATATTCGACCAGCTTGGCATCGAAATCTTCGCCGCCCAGGAAGGTGTCGCCGTTGGTGGACTTCACCTCGAACACGCCGTCGCCGATTTCCAGCACCGAGATGTCGAACGTGCCGCCGCCAAGATCATAGACAGCGATGGTCTTGCCGTCGTTCTTGTCCAGGCCATAAGCCAGCGCCGCCGCGGTCGGCTCGTTGATGATGCGCAACACTTCAAGTCCGGCAATCTGCCCGGCATCCTTGGTCGCCTGACGTTGAGCGTCGTTGAAATAAGCAGGCACAGTGATCACGGCCTGCGTGACGGTTTCACCCAGATAAGCCTCGGCGGTCTCTTTCATCTTCTGGAGAATAAAGGCCGACACCTGCGACGGGCTGTAGTCGGTGCCGCCGGCCGAAACCCAGGCATCACCATTCTTGCCCTTGGCAATCTTGTAAGGGACCAGACTCATATCCTTTTGAGTCATCGGATCCTCGAAACGGCGGCCAATCAGGCGCTTCACCGCGAAAATCGTATTGTCCGGATTGGTCACAGCCTGCCGCTTGGCGGGCTGGCCGATCAAGCGCTCGCCATCCTTGGTGAAGGCGACAATGGAAGGCGTCGTGCGCGCGCCTTCGGAATTTTCGATAACCTTGGGCTTGCCGCCATCCATCACTGCCACGCAGCTGTTGGTCGTACCAAGGTCGATGCCGATAACTTTAGCCATTATACCCCGTTCCTCTATATAGTCAGTTGACACCGCGCGTTGCGCCCCCCGCTATCGGCAAGGCGGCTCGGCGGCTCGGGAAATATCCCATTCCGGGGGGCGATATAGGTGTGCTTTCGCTTGGCACAAGAGTGGTGTCGTATTAGCTGGTGCCCAGATTCTACCAGTCGTGGACCAGCCCCTCGGTAAAGGCAGCAACGCATGAAGACGTCCGTTTCCATCCTTGGCACTGCCATGCTTGCGCTCTCGGGATGCCACCACGCGCCAACTGTGCCGACGGGGGTCACGGCCACCTCGCGGGGTATTGTGGTATCGCAAGCCCGGCTCGTGCTGCCCGCGGTCAAGGGAAATCCCGGCGCAGCCTATTTCACGGTAACTAATGAAAACGGCACGCCCGCTACGCTGGTGCGCGTCGATGTCGCCGGCGCGCAAAACACTGAAATCCATGAAACCAGCGGTGGGACCATGCGGTCCTTGGCACAGGTTCGCATCGATCGCGGCCAGCCAGTGGTTTTCGCTCCCGCCGGCAAGCACTGCATGGTTTTCAGCCTGGCGCCTGCCCTGGCCCCCGGCGGGGCCAGCAAGATCGTGCTGCATTTTCAGGACGGCACGGCCATCTCTGCCTCATTGCGGATCGAGGCTGCGGGCGGAGACATGGCCGGTATGGCGGGCATGGACATGGGCGGAAAACCCTGATCAAGTCAGGCTTTTTTCAGTTACCGACGTTAGTTTAATCCGCAAACCGGGCAGGTGCCGGGCTGACCACCGTCACCGTACCGCTGTGGACTTGACGCACTTCCAGCGAGCGCTCGATGACGCCTTTGGCAGAGAACCGGAACGGTCCATCCAGTCCGAGAAAGCCGCCACGGTCGTACATTTTCGCGGTGGGGAACGGGGCGTCAGGCTCCCAATCGCGCGCGATGCGCAGCGTCAGTAGCACGCTGTCATAGCCTAGCGTGGCAATGCGGTAAGGCGCCGCGCCAAAGCGGGTGCGATAGCTGGTGGCGAACCGGGCGAAGCGCTGGTCAGAGAGCGCAGCGAATTCGGCGCCGCGCAGCGCAGGGCTGTGCGCAACCATGGCGTCCCCACTCCACAATTCAGTGCCAAGAATGAGCAGGGTTGCGCCCGGCTTCAGAGCGCCGCCAGCCTTCAGTGCAAGCGCTGCCTGCACCGCCAGCGGGCCGGTATCGGCAATCAGCACCGCGTCGCAGGGGCCGTGCGCCTTGAGCCGCCGGACCGCTGCGCCCAGCGTACCGCCACGCCGATCATAGCTTTCCATGCCGACCATTACCCCGCCGCTGGCGCGGACAGCCGCCAAAACCGCATTCGAAGCACGCTCGCCATAGACGCCCAGGGGGATCAGCGCGGCAAAGCGGGTCGCGCCTTGGCTCCGCGCCTGGCGCACGACTCGGGCAATCGCTTCCCCCGGCACATTCCCCATGATGAAGACGTCGTTGCCCGCCACGGAGGTGTCGTTGGAATAAGAAATCACTGCGGCATGAGCGGCGCGGGCGGCGCTGGCCACGGTTTGCGCTTCCTCGCCCAGCAGCGGACCCAGAATCAACCGGTTGCCATCGGCTAAGGCGCGGGCGGCGGCGGCGGGGGCACCAGCCGACGTGTCGTAAGTGGTAATGCGCAGGTTCGCCGCATTAGTGTCCAGCACGGCCATCATCGTGGCATTGGCAATCGAGCGACCGGCCGCCCCGTTCAATCCGGACAATGGCACCAGCAAGGCAACGCGATGCCGCCCAACATCGGCGGGCAGCGTGGAAACGCGTGGCGGTGGTGGCGGCGGCGGCGGCGGCGACCTGGGAACGACCTGACAGCCAGCCACTACCACGGTGGCTGCAATGGCCAGCGCGCGCCAGCAGCGCCCGCGTGCCCAATTCATCTGCCTCTCGAACATGGCTTGCGACTCCGGGTACTGGTGGTCCATGAGCGGATCATGACCACGCCGCTTCTGCCGGGCCTTTATATTGTTGCAACCCCTATTGGCAATCTCGGCGATATCACGCTCCGGGCAATCGCGGTGCTGCGTGATGTCGCTGCAGTGGCTTGCGAAGATACCCGGATCACCGGAAGGTTGCTCCATCATCTCGGATTCAAGCAACGCCTGATCCGTTATGACGACCATGCCGACGATTTTGCGCGCGAACGCCTGCTGGAGCTGATGGCCGGTTCTGCGGTGGCACTGGTTTCGGATGCCGGCACACCGCTCATTTCCGATCCTGGTTTTCGGCTGGTGCGCGCCGCGCGCGAGCGCGGCATTACCGTTACCAGCCTGCCCGGACCCAGTGCCGCGATCACCGCGCTGACGCTGGCGGGATTGCCCAGCGACCGGTTCCTGTTCGCCGGGTTCCTGCCGGCGAAAGCCAAGGCGCGCGGCGATGTGCTGGCGGAACTGGCGCAAGTGCCCGCCAGCCTGGTGTTTTATGAGACCGGCCCGCGCCTCGGCGACTCGCTGGCGGCGATTGGAACGCTGCTGCCAGGCCGGGAAGTGGCAGTGGCACGCGAATTGACCAAGCTGTTCGAGGAATGCCGCAGCGGCAGCGCCGAAGAGCTTTCCGCCCATTATGCGGCCCATCCCCCGCGGGGCGAGATCGTGCTGCTGATCGGGCCGCCGGTGACGCAGGCGACCAATAGCGAAGACGCCGATGCGATGCTGCTGGCCGAACTGGTCCATGCCAAGCCATCGCAGGCCGCCGCCAGCGTCGCGAAGCGCACCGGGATCGACCGCAAGAAGCTTTATGCCCGAGCGCTGGCGCTTAAATGACGGCGCCGGCGCTTAAATGACTGCCCGCAGGCAGCACGCCGAACAGTGCGGGCATCGCGGGGAAACGCTGGCAGCGTGGTTTCTGCGGCTTCATGGCTGGATGATCGTTGCGCGGCGGTTGCGCACCCCGCGCGGTGAGATTGATCTGGTCGCGCGGCGGGGCCGGATGGTCGCGTTCGTCGAGGTCAAATGGCGCCGCAATGAGGCAGGGCTTGCCACCGCGATCGATGAATTCCGCTTGCGCCGGGTTGCCGCCGCAGCGCAAAGCGTCGCTTACCGCTATTGTCGGCCGGGCGATGACATGCGCATCGACGTATTGTTGATGGCGCCGCGCTGCTGGCCCCGCCACATCGCCAACGCCTGGATGCCCGTTAAAGAAAGCCAATACCGATGACTTTGCGTGTCGCCGTCCAGATGGACCCGATCCAATCGATCAATATCACTGGCGATTCGTCTTTCGCCCTGCTGCTCAGTGCTCAAGCGCGGGGGCATGCGTTGTGGTATTATGACGTCGGCACGCTCGCTTGGGATGAAGGCCAAATATTCGCCTGGGCCGCGCCCTTCAGCGCTCAGCGGGTACATGGCGATCATGTCCAACTTGGCGAATTTGGCAAAGTCGACCTGGCGAACGACATCGATGTCGTGCTGATGCGCCAGGATCCGCCGTTTGACCTCGGCTATATTACTGGCGCGCATATCCTGGAAAAACTCAAAGGGCGCACGTTGGTCGTCAACGACCCCGAAAGCGTCCGCAACGCGCCGGAAAAAGTCTTCGTGCTCGATTTCGCGCGCTTCATGCCGCCGACGCTGGTGGCGCGGCGGATCGAGGATGTGAAGGCCTTTCACGCCCGGCATCCCGGCGATTTGGTGATCAAGCCGCTGCACGGCAACGGCGGCAAGGCGGTGTTCCGCATTCCCGCCGACGGCAGCAATCTCGGCGCTTTGACCGAGCTGTTCGGGCAGGTGTGGCGCGAACCCTTCATGGTCCAGCCGTTCCTGCCCAGCGTGGCGCAGGGCGACAAGCGTATCGTTCTGGTCGATGGTGAAGTGGCCGGCGCGATCAACCGCAAGCCGGGCGAAGGCGAGTTTCGTTCAAACCTGGCCGTCGGCGGATCGGCCGAGGCTGCCGAACTGACCCCGCGCGAGCAGGAGATATGCGCCGCGCTCGGCCCGGAATTAAAGCGGCGCGGGCTGGTATTCGTCGGCATCGACGTGATCGGCGGCGAGTGGCTGACCGAAATCAACGTGACCTCGCCCACCGGCATCGTCGCCATAGACCGCTACAACGGCACCGACACCGGCGCGATGATCTGGCAGGCGATCGAACGGCGTCATGCGGCCATGGCGCGCGTTTAGAAAGCACTGCATGGCTAACTGGATCATCCAGAGCATCCTGTCCGGCGGATATTTCGGCATTCTGTTGCTGATGTTCGTCGAGACGATCGCGCCGGTGATCCCGTCGGAAGTGATCATGGCCGCGGCCGGGGTGGCGGTGGCGCATGGCACGATGTCGTTCTGGCCGCTGGTGCTGGCAAGCGCAGTGGGCGCGACCATGGGCAACCTGGTCTGGTTCACGATAGGCAACCGGCTCGGCTATGAGCGGCTCGAATTCCTGGTGCGGCGACATGGCCGTTGGCTGACGCTGGAATGGGCTGATGTCGAAAAAGGCACCGCGTTCCTGCGCCGCCACGGCCACTGGGTGGTCGGCGTGATGCGTATTTCGCCAGTGATGCGCACGATGATCTCGCTCCCGGCCGGTCTTGTGCATATCCGTCGCTGGGTGTTCGTGATTTTCACCTTTATCGGCACCGCGACATGGAACGGGCTATTGATCGCTGGCGGACACTGGCTGGCGCCGCACATCGCCGAATGGCAGCGGCCGATCGGCTGGGGGATCGGCGGCGTTACCGGGCTAATCCTGGCGATTTATCTATGGCGCGTAACCCACTGGAAGCCGCGTTAATGCTGCTCTCGCGGGTGTGCCGAGCGATAGACATCGAGCAACATGGCCGCATCGACCCGCGTGTAAATCTGCGTCGAACTCAGGCTGGCATGACCGAGTAATTCCTGCAAGCTGCGCAGATCGGCCCCAGCGCCGAGCAAGTGGGTGGCAAAACTGTGGCGCAACGCATGTGGGGTCGCGGTCAGGGGCAGCCCTAGCGCGATCCGCGCCCGAGCCATCGCCTTTTGTACCATGCCTTGCGATAGAGCACCGCCGCGCACCCCGCGAAACAGCGGCTGATCCCGCGTTACGGGATAAGGGCAAAGCGCCAGATAAGCCGCCACCGCATCGCGCAACAACGGCAGGATCGGCACCATCCGTTGCTTGCCACCCTTGCCGGTGACGACAAGCGTCTCGCCCATCGGCAGCGCCGCGCCGGTCAGCGACAGCGCCTCGGCAATGCGCAGCCCGGCGCCGTACAGCAGCAACAGCACCGCCCGGTCGCGCGCGCCGATCCAGGCTTCCGCAGCATCGTCTGCTACCGTGGCCGCCAGGTTTACCGCTTCATCTGGCGTGACCGGGCGAGGCAGGCCCTTTTTGATCCGCGGTCCGCGCAGGCGCGGGACCGTGATATGGCCGCGACCGGACTCTTGCCGGGCGAAAGCAATAAAACCCTTGAGCGCGGACAGCTCGCGCGCCGCCGAGACATTGCCGATGCCCTCGGCGCGGCGGCGCGCCAATTGCCCGCGCAGCACCGGCGCATCGACTTGTGCCACAGTCTCCCAGCTATCCAGCCCGGTCGCTTCCAACAGCCGCTCAGCGGTAAAGACATAGGCACGAACGGTGTGCGGCGAACGACGGCGACCGAACGCCAGATAGGCCTGCCAGGCGGCAATGAGTTCAGCGCGGCTCACGCCGCCGGCAGCGCGGCGCGGTTCATGGGGCGACCAGTGCGCGCGGGATCAATTCGCCGAGCAGCGCATCAAGCAGCACCATGCCCTGGTCAGTCACGCCGATGCGGTCGCCCTCGCTCCAGGTGAGGTCAAGGCTGGCATGGAAGGCGAGCTTGGCGGGATCGCACAGCGCCGCTGGCGGCAGGTCGAAGCGCGCAGCCAAGTCCGCCAGGTTCACGCCTTCGTCAAGCCGCAGCCCCATGAGCATGGCCTCTGCCGCTTGTTCGCGTCTGCCCAGCTGCCGCGTTTCGCTGATGCCCTGGCCACATTTGGCGACCGCCTCCAGCCAGTTTTCGGGTTTTTTGTGTCGTACTGTGGCGCTGCCAAGGCGCCGGCCATGCGCGCCGGGGCCGATGCCGCAATAATCCTGATAGCGCCAATAGGTGAGGTTATGGCGGCTTTGCTGACCCGCGCGCGCGTGATTGCTGATTTCATAGGCGGGAAGCCCAGCGGCGGCGGTCATCTCGCGGGTGAGCGCAAACAGATCGGCGGCGGGGTCATCATCCAACGGTGCAAAAGCGCGTTCCCGCACCAGCGTGGCAAAACGCGTGCCCGGCTCGATGGTGAGCTGGTATAGCGAAAGATGCCCTGTACCAAAGCTCAGCGCGCGCGCCAGCTCGCCCTGCCATGCGGCGATGGTCTGACCCGGCCGCGCATAGATAAGGTCGAAGCTGACCCGCTGAAACTGTTGCTGCGCCACCGCCAACGCGGCCACGCCTTCGTGCAGGTCATGGACCCGCCCCAGAAAACGCAGCGCGTCGTCGTCGAGCGCCTGCAAGCCGAGCGAAACGCGGTTGACCCCTGCCCCCGCTAGCGCTGCAAAATTCGCCGCCTCGACAGACGACGGATTGGCTTCCAGCGTGATCTCGATGCCGGGCGCAAAACCCCAGAGCTTTTCCGCCTCGGCCAGCAGCGTCGCCACCAGCGCGGGTGGCATCAGCGAAGGCGTGCCACCGCCGAAAAAGATCGATTCCAGCCGCTCGTCCGGCGCCATCGCGTGTTCGTGCCGCATGTCCGCCAGCAGCGCACGCGCCCACAGCGCGTGGTCGACCCCGGCGCGAACGTGGCTGTTGAAGTCGCAATAAGGGCATTTCTGCAAGCAGAACGGCCAATGGATATACAGCGCGCGCGCCATGTCAGGCGAATTGATCCGCGACCAGTTTGGCGAAGGCATTGGCGCGATGGCTGATGCGGTGCTTTTCGGCGGGGTCCATCTCGGCAAAGGTCAACATCCCGCCGCGTGGCACGAACACCGGATCATAACCGAAGCCGACAGTACCGCGTGGCGGCCAGGTGATCGAACCTTCGGCCCGGCCTTCATAAACCACGCTTGTCCCGTCCGGCCAGGCGAGCGCCAGCACACAGCTGAAATGGCAGGATCGGTCGACATCTGCGCCCTGTTGGGCGACCAATCCTTCGACCTTGCCCATCGCCAGATACCAGTCGCGTCCCGCTGGTCCTTCGAACCACTGCCGTTCGGCCCAATCCGCGGTATAGACCCCCGGCCTGCCGCCGAGCGCAGCCACGCACAACCCGCTGTCGTCGGCCAATGCCGGCAGGCTGGAAGCGCGCGCCGCCGCATGTGCCTTGATCAGCGCATTTTCTGCAAAGCTGGTGCCGGTTTCGGCGGGCTCGGGCAGGCCCAGCGCCCCGGCAGAAACGCAGTCCAGACCATAAGGCACCAGCAACGCTGCGATTTCACGCAGTTTGCCCGCGTTATGCGTAGCGATGACCAGTTTGCCGGCGATACGCCGCATTATTTCCCGATCGCCACCAGCTGCGCCGCAAAAATACGATCGCAGCCGAGGCGCGCCAGCCGCAGCAGCCGCAGCAAGCTTTCCTCGTCATACGTCGCGCCTTCCGCGGTGGCCTGCACCTCGGCGATATGGCCGCCTTCGATCAGCACGAAATTGGCGTCGGCATCGGCGGCGCTGTCTTCCAGATAATCGAGGTCGAGCACCGGCGTACCCTTATAGATGCCGCAGCTTACCGCCGCCACCTGCCGAACCAGCGGATCCTCGCTGATGACACCGCTGGCCAGCAACTTGTTGGTCGCGATTTTCAGCGCCACCCAGGCGCCGGAAATCGCTGCCGTCCGGGTGCCGCCATCGGCCTGGATCACATCACAATCGAGCACGATCTGGCGTTCGCCAAGCTTCTTCATATCGGTAACAGAGCGCAAGGAACGACCTATTAGTCTCTGAATTTCTTGTGTTCTTCCGCTCTGCTTGCCTTTCGCTGCTTCGCGCGATCCACGCGTGTGCGTAGCGCGGGGAAGCATCGAATATTCCGCCGTCACCCAGCCTTCGCCCTTGCCGCGCAAGAATGGCGGGATTTTCTCTTCGATCGAGGCCGTCACCAGCACGCGGGTATTGCCAAACGACACCAGCACCGAGCCTTCGGCATGAATGGTGTAATTGGTCAGGAATTCGAGAGCGCGCATGTCGTCAGGCGCGCGGCCGGAAGGTCGCATCAAAATCTCCTACAGCATCGCGATGCCGCGATGCCTCAACAATGGGCTGCCCGAAACCTGGTGAACCGGGACGCTTGCAACGCCGCTCTTACCGGCTGGCGCGCAGAAAGAAAGTGCGCGCGACCTCACCCGCATAACTACGGGCATTTACAAGCTGGCGATACTCCATAGATACCAGCCATGTCGCCCCTTCCGATCACCGAACTCAGCACCCGCGCTCGCGAAATTTTTCGACTGGTGGTCGACGGCTATCTGGCCTCCGGTCAGCCGGTCGGTTCGAAAACTCTGGCCGGCGGCGGCGCGCTGAATCTGTCGCCGGCTTCGATTCGCTCGGTTCTGCACGAATTGGAAATGCTGGGTCTTCTTGCACAACCTCATACTAGCGCCGGCCGCCTGCCCACTGATATTGGCCTCAGGTTATTTGTCGATGGCATGATGCAAGTAGCTGAATTAACGCAGGAAGAGCGTGCAGCAATCGAGCGTCACGTAGCGCAGCCCGGCCCGATCGAGGTGGCGCTGGCGGCGACCAGCGCGATCCTTTCGGACCTGTCGGCCTGCGCCGGATTAGTGATGGTGCCCCGGCGCGAACCGCGCCTTGCCCAGCTCAATCTCGTCCCGCTGTCGCCTGGCCGCGCCTTGGTGGTCATGGTGGGGGTGGATGGTGCGGTAGACAATCGGGTGCTCGACTTGCCGCTCGGCCTGCGCCCCGGCGCATTGGAGGAAGCCGGGAATTACATTACGTCACATCTGGCGGAGCGCACGCTGGCGGAGGCCGCACGGGCCATGCTGGCTGACATCGCTTCGGGACGATCGGCGCTCAATGCGGCCAGCCGCGATCTGGTCGCACGCGGGCTGGCAGTGTGGAGCGAGGATGGCTTTGCGCCTTCCGGGCGCCGCCCGGTGCTGATCGTACGTGGACAAGCCAATTTGCTCGACGAATCGGCGCTGATGGATATCGAGCGCGTCCGCTCACTCCTCGACGATCTTGAAAGCAAGCAATCGGTGGCCGAGTTGCTGGAACTGGCGCGGGAAGCCGAATCGACGCGGATCTTCATCGGTTCAGAAAATCGGCTATTCGCGCTATCAGGCTCATCGGTGATCGCGTCGCCGTACCGCGACCGCGAGGGCCGGGTGGTTGGCGTGGTCGGCGTCATCGGACCAACGCGGTTGAATTATGCGCGAGTCGTGCCCATGGTAGATTTCACCGCTCAATCCTTGGGCAAACTGATCGGGTAGCTGGAACTTTGCACGACATGACCGATGATAAATTACAGGCGCTGGACAACTCGGCGCCGGGTGAAGACGTAAAGCCTGATGCTGTGCCACCAAGTGAAAACAGCAAGTTGGAAGCCGAATTGAAAGCCCTGACAGAGGATCTTGCTACCGCCCGGCAAGAGGTTCTCTACGCAAAGGCGGAAACGCAGAACGTACGGCGCCGACTCGAAAAAGACATCACCGACGCCCGTGCTTATGCGGCAACGTCCTTCGCCCGCGACATGCTATCAGTGGCCGACAATCTGGCGCGCGCGCTCGAAGTCATTCCTGCCGAATTGCGCGAAGACGACAAGCTAAAACCGGTGATTTCCGGACTGGATGCCACCGGGCGCGAACTTGAAAAGGTGTTCGGCTCGCACGGCATCAACCGCATCGCCGCCATGGGCCTGCCGCTCGACCCTAACCAGCATCAGGCGATGATCGAAATGCCGCACGCTGATGCCGAACCGGGCACAGTGATTCAGGAACTCGCCGCCGGTTACATGATCAAAGACCGCCTGTTACGGCCGGCGATGGTCGCAGTGGCAAAGAAACCCGATTAAGATCGTACGATAAAAGGCTGTATATTGGATCCAATTCCCCTCGCGGCTTGCGAGAGGGGAATTGGAATATCCTAAACTGCTGACACCCGCCACGGTTGCGGAAAAGCCCACCCCGTACCTTGCCGCGGTGACTCCGTGCATCCTATAGGCTGCGCATGGCTGACGATCTGTTCCAGACCCTCCCGACGACAAGCTCGGTCGATGCCTATGACGGCTCGGCGATCGAGGTGCTGGAGGGGCTTGAGCCGGTCCGGCGGCGCCCCGGCATGTATATCGGTGGCATTGATGAGCGTGCACTGCACCATCTTGCCGCCGAAGTGATCGATAATGCCATGGACGAGGCGGTGGCGGGCCACGCCAATCGCATCGAGGTGTTTCTGGATGTTGGCAACAGACTGACGATCACCGATAACGGGCGCGGTATCCCGGTGGACGAGCATCCCAAGTTTCCGGGTAAATCGGCGCTGGAAGTCATCATGACGACGCTGCACTCGGGCGGCAAGTTTTCCGGCAAGGCTTATGCCACCAGCGGCGGATTGCATGGCGTCGGGGTCAGCGTGGTCAATGCATTGTCTAGCTTTACGCGGATCGAAGTGGCGCGGAACAAGGAGCTCTACGCGCAGGAATTTTCGCGTGGACTGCCACTGGGCGAACTGCAAACGCTGGGCGGGACGCCAAACCGGCGCGGCACTTCGGTCACTTTCATACCGGACCCTGAAATCTTTGGCGAGGATGCCAGGTTCAAGCCGGCGCGGCTGTTCCGGCTTGCCCGGTCCAAGGCCTATTTGTTTGCGGGCGTCGAAATTCGTTGGAAATGTGTTGCCGCGCTGGTGGCGGACGATGTTCCGGTCGAGGCGGTGTTCCAGTTTCCGGGCGGACTCGCGGACCATCTGACCGAGCAGGTAGGCACGCGCGAATGCGTCACTACCGGCTTTTTCCACGGCCAGCAGAACTTCCCCGGCGAGACCAATGGCCGTGTCGAATGGGCGATCGCCTGGCCGCTGTGGTCGGATGGGGCCTATTCCTATTATTGCAACACCATCCCGACGCCTGATGGCGGCACCCATGAAGCGGGCCTGCGCACCGCGCTGACCAAGGGCATTCGCGCCTTTGCCGAGTTGATCGGCCAGAAAAAAGCCAAGGACATCATCGCCGAAGATATCGTCACCGGCAGCGAGGTGATGCTGTCGGTGTTCGTGCGCGACCCCCAATTCCAGAGTCAGACCAAGGACCGCCTGACCAGCCCTGAAGCGGCGCGCATGGTCGAGAACGCAGTGCGCGATCATTTTGACCATTTCCTGACCAGCTACATGGATCGCGGCAAAGCGCTGCTGGGCTATGTCATGGAGCGCATGGACGAACGGCTGAAGCGCAAGGCCGAGCGCGAGATCAAGCGCAAGACTGCGACCAGCGGCCGCAAGCTGCGCCTGCCCGGCAAGCTTACCGATTGCACCGGCGAAGGCGGCGGCGAGACCGAGTTGTTCATTGTCGAAGGCGATTCGGCAGGCGGCAGTGCCAAGCAGGCGCGCAACCGCAAGACCCAGGCGATCCTGCCAATCCGGGGCAAGATCCTGAACGTTGCCTCGGCCACGGCGGACAAGATCCGCGCCAATACTGAGATTGCCGACCTGGCGCTAGCGTTGGGCTGCGGCATGCGCAAGGACTGCAACGCCGACAATCTGCGTTACGACCGGATCATCATCATGACCGACGCCGATGTCGATGGCGCGCATATCGCAACGCTGCTGATGACGTTCTTTTTTCAGGAAATGGCCGAGGTGGTGCGGCGCGGGCATCTTTATCTGGCGCAGCCGCCGCTATACCGGCTGACCTGCGGCAAGGACAGCGCCTATGCCCGCGACGACGCGCACCGCGCCGAGTTGGAAGCGACGCAGTTCAAGAACAAGAAGGTGGACGTCAGCCGGTTCAAGGGTCTGGGCGAAATGAACCCCGGACAGCTGCGTGAAACCACCATGGCCCCAGCCACGCGCGGCCTGCTGCGCGTCACGCTGCCGCCCGAAGCCGAAGGCCGCGCAGCGGTCAAGGATCTGGTCGAGCGGTTGATGGGCCGCAACCCTGAACACCGCTTCATGTTCATCCAGAACCGCGCCGGGGATATCGATCCTGACATGATCGATGCGTGATCAGGGCTGCTGCTGCACATCCATCCGCAGATAAAATGGTCTTCGCCAGTTTGCCGCAGTCACAGGTGGGTCCGGGCGGAACCAATCGCATGCGTCACCGTTTTCATTGACAGAGCGTAAAGG
>JAYUBN010000139.1:0-4378 GCA_043740855.1 Sphingomonadales bacterium
AACGACATCTACGTCGTCATGGCCCGCACCGGGGTTGATGGTCCTAAGGGCATCAGCTGCTTCGTCGTCGAAAAGGGCACGCCGGGCCTGTCGTTCGGCGCGCCGGAAAAGAAGCTGGGGTGGAATTCCTCGCCCACCGCACAGGTCATCTTCGACAACGTCCGCGTGCCCGTCGCCAACCGCGTCGGCGGCGAAGGCGATGGCTTCAAGATCGCGATGGCCGGCCTCGATGGCGGCCGCCTCAATATCGGGGCATGTTCGCTGGGCGGCGCGCAGCGCTGCCTGGACGAAGCGGTCCAGTACGTGAAAGATCGCAGGCAGTTCGGCCAATCGATCGGCGAGTTCCAGAACACCCAGTTCACGCTGGCCGACATGGCGTCCGATCTCGAAGCGGCGCGTGCGCTGCTGTATCTTGCCGCCGCCAAAGTTACGGCGGGCGCACCCGACAAGACCCGGTTTTCGGCGATGGCAAAGAAGATTGCGACCGACAACGGCAGCTCGATCGTTGACCGGGCGCTGCAGCTGTTTGGCGGCTATGGTTATCTCAAGGATTACCCGATCGAGCGGTTCTGGCGCGACCTGCGGGTCCACCGCATCCTTGAAGGCACCAACGAGGTGATGCGCATGATCATCGGCCGGGATCTGCTCCGGTAGGAAGCAACAGATTGGGGCTCCGACGCCGACATGTCGTAATCCGTAAATAGGCTTCCGGGGCCGACAATAAGGAATAGTTGCAATGGTCGAAACTCCACAGACGGCATCTGCGGGCACGCCGCAGACCCAACTCTGGATTGATGCCTGGCAGAAGCTTGGCACTGCGATGCAGCACATGGCAGGCAAGCCGTTGTTATTGCCAGCCAAGCAGATGTACGATCAGGCCGAAGTCGTCGAGGCGCTCACATCTGTTGCCAAAGGCTGGGCTGCCCAGCCGGAAAAGCTCTTAGAGGTCCAATGGCAGGCGTGGCAGGATGTGACCAAGCTGTGGACGTCGGCCTGGCTGCCGGCGGGTTCTGCCGATCCGGTGGTCAAGCCCGCCCGCGGCGATCGGCGTTTTGGCCATGAGGGGTGGGACAGCAATCCCCTGTTCAACCAGTTCAAGCAGAACTACCTGATCGCCTCGCAGGCGATCCGCGCAATGATCAATGCATCGGCGGAACCGGATTCGTCCAAGCGCGCCATGACAGCGTTTCTGGTTGAGCAGTTCCTTAACGCAACCGCGCCGAGCAATTTCGCGCTTGGCAACCCCGAGGTTGTCGCCAAGACAGTCGAAACCGGCGGCGCCAATCTTGTCGCCGGCTTTGCCAATTTCATCGAAGATCTGTCCGAAGGACGCGGCATTGTCCGGCGGCGCGCGCCGGCGACTTTTACGCTGGGCGAAAACCTTGCCGCGACGCCGGGCGGCGTAATCTATCAGAACGATCTGATACAGCTCATCCAGTACACCCCCACCACCAAGACCGTAAGCGCCCGCCCGATGCTTTATGTGGCACCGCTGGTCAACAAGTACTACATGATTGATTTACAGCCGAAAAGTAGTCTGATCCGGTGGCTGGTGGAGCAGGGGCATACCGTCTTTGTCGTTTCCTGGGTTGATCCTGATGAAAGCCATCGCCACTGCGCGCTTGAGGATTATGTCGGCAGAGGTGTAATCCAGGCGATGGATGTGGTGCGCGACATCACCGGTGAGCCCGATGTCGATCTGTTCGGGTTCTGCATGGGCGGGACCCTGATCACGATGGCGCAAGCCGTTCTGACAGCGCGGGGCGAAGGCGAGCGGGCCGGCAGCACTACGCTGATCGGTAGCCTTGTCGATTTTCGTGACATGCGGGACTGGGCCGGGTTCGTGAATGAAGCGCATGTCGATATGCTCGACAGCCACGTTGATGAACGCGGGTTTATCGACAAGGCTGAACTTCAGCAGTTGTTTTCGATGATGCGGTCCAACGATCTGATCTGGTCGTCGGTTGTCGGCCATTACCTGCTGGACAAGGAAGCACCGTCATCGGACCTGCTGTTCTGGTTTGAAGATGGCTCGCACATTCCGCAGGCTTTCCTGAAGAGCTACAACAGCACTTTGCTGGTCAACAATCACCTGACCGATCCGGGCAAGGTCGAACTGCTGGGTGAGCGGCTTGATCTTGGCCAGATAATCACGCCGATGTTCATTATCGGCCTCAAGGACGATCACGTTTCGGCGTGGGACGCGGTTTATCACGGCACGCACTATTTTGGTGGACCGGTGCAATTCGTGCTGGGCGGGTCGGGACACAATGCCGGGGTGATCAATCCGCCGACGGTAACCAAGCACGGATTCTGGACCAATCCCGAGTTGGCTGCCGATGCGGACGATTGGTTAGCCGCTGCGGAGCGGCACGAGGGCAGCTGGTGGCCTTACTGGTCTGCATGGCTTAATGATATGCGGGGTGATCGCCAAGTCGCCGCTCGCGCGGTTGGTTGCGATAAATATCCGGTCATCGAATCTGCTCCGGGCAGTTTTGTCACCGCAGGAAAGCAACCGGCAGAGTCTGGGTCACAACCATGAACGCAGCAACGGCAGGCGCGATGCTGAATTATGTCGAGGGTCAGGCAGGCCGCTTGCGGTTGAATCGGCCGAAGACGATTCATGCATTGAATCTGGATATGGTCCGGCTGATGACCGCGTCACTCGTCGCGTGGAAAGGCTATGAGAGCCTTCGGGCCGTATTGCTTGACCATAACGACGGCAGGGGGTTCTGTTCTGGTGGTGACATCAATCTCCTGCGCCAGTCGGCGCTTGGTGATGGTGGCGCTGTGGCCCGCACTTTTTTCCGGGAAGAATATCAGCTTAACCATCTGCTGTTCACGTTTCCCCGGCCGGTGATCTCGTTCATGGATGGGATCACGATGGGCGGCGGCGTGGGGATTTCGCAGCCGGCGCGATACCGCGTCGCGACCGAGAATACCCGCTTTGCCATGCCGGAAACCGGGATTGGACTGTTCCCTGACGTCGGCGGCGGCTGGTATCTTTCGCGCCTAAAAGGACGGATGGGCCATTATCTCGGACTTTCCGGCGCCCGGCTGGACGGGTCGGAGTGTTTGTTGACCGGGGTGGCAACGCACTTTTTGCCGTCCGACTGCCTGCCCGAGGTAAAGGAACGGATCGCCGCGGGCGATCAACCGCCGGAAGTGCTCGACGCGTACGCGATCACGCCGCCAGAGGCACGGGTGGCCCGTAATGCCGAGGCCATTGCCCGTCACTATGCGTTTGATCGTTTCGAAGACATTCTGGCGTCGCTTGCCGGTGATGCCAGCGAATGGGCGGTAAAGGAACTCGCGATCCTGCGAACCAAAAGTCCGTTCGCGTGCAAAATCACATTGCGTCAACTGGTTGATAGTCTGGCTTGCGCGGATTTTGCCGAGAACATGGTGATGGAATACCGCATCTCCAGCCGCATGGTAGTTCTGCCGGATTTCGTCGAAGGCGTGCGCGCGGTGATCGTCGATAAGGATTATGCGCCGAAGTGGAACCCGGCCACACCCGACGGTGTGACCGATGCGATGATCGATGCGATCTTCGCTCCGCTTCCCGTCAATGAGGAATGGAAACCGCTATGACCTATGAAACAATCCTCGTTGAACAGAAGGGTGCCGTTACCCTTATCACGCTAAACCGGCCACAGGCGCTTAACGCGCTGAACTCGCAGGTCCTGGCCGACCTGATCGATGGCTTTGCGGCATTCGAGGCTGATCCGTCGCAGCGCTGCGCGGTGCTGACCGGATCCGGCGAGAAGGCCTTCGCCGCCGGCGCCGACATCAAGGAAATGTCGGAAAAGCCCGCCTCGGATTACTACATCGAAGACTACTTCGCCAAGTGGACCAGCCACATCGTCAAGGCGACGCGCAAGCCCTGGATCGCAGCGGTGAACGGGTTCGCGCTGGGCGGCGGCTGTGAACTCGCCATGATGGCCGATTTCATCATCGCTTCGGAAAACGCCAAGTTCGGCCAGCCCGAAATCAAGCTTGGCGTCGCACCCGGCATGGGCGGATCGCAGCGCCTGCCGCGCGCAGTGGGCAAGGCCAAGGCGATGGACATGTGCCTGACCGGCCGGATGATGGACGCCGCCGAAGCCGAGCGATGCGGGCTGGTCAGCCGCGTGGTACCACTCGCCGAACTGCTGGGGGAAGCGCTGAAGGCCGCCGAAGTGATCGCTGCGATGTCGGCGGTTGCTGCGATGGCCAACAAGGAAATGGTCAACTCTGCGTACGAAACCACGCTGGACCAGGGGCTGTTCCTCGAACGCCGGATATTTCAGGTGCTGACCGCCACCGAAGACAAGGCCGAAGGGATGGCTGCCTTCGTCGAGAAGCGCGCAGCCGTCTGGAAGGGCCGCTAAGACAC
>JAYUBN010000140.1:0-4319 GCA_043740855.1 Sphingomonadales bacterium
TGAGCAAGGTTCTGGTGATCGGCGCGGGCGGGGTAAGCTCGGTCGCAGTCCATAAAATGGCTATGAATCCGGAAATCTTCACCGTGATCAGCTTGGCCAGTCGCACCCTGTCCAAATGCGACGCCATCGCCGCAGCGGTGCAGGCACGCACCGGGCAGGTCGTGGACACGCACCAGATCGACGCCGAGGACGTGCCGGCGTTGACCGCGCTGATCCGGGCGATCGGGCCCAAACTGGTGGTCAATCTGGCGTTGCCCTATCAGGATCTGACGATCATGGATGCCTGCCTTGCGGCGGGGGTGCATTACATGGACACCGCGAATTACGAGCCCAAGGATGTCGCCAAATTCGAATATCACTGGCAATGGGCCTATCATGATCGCTTTCGCGCAGCCGGGCTGATGGCTTTGCTGGGCAGCGGGTTCGACCCCGGCGTGACCAGCGTATTCGCGATGTGGTTGAAGAAGCACAAGCTGCGCTCAATCCGCCTGCTCGATATCCTTGATTGCAACGGCGGCGATCATGGCCAGGCCTTTGCCACCAATTTCAATCCGGAAATCAACATTCGCGAAGTGACCGCGCCAGCGCGGCACTGGGAGCACGGCCAGTTTATCGAGAGCCCGGCGATGGCGGTAAAGCAAAGCTTCGATTTCGCCGAAGTCGGCCCGCGCAACATGTACATGATGTATCATGAGGAACTGGAAAGCCTGGCCAGATTCGTTCCCGAGATGGAGCGGGCGCGGTTCTGGATGACATTTGGCGACGCCTATCTCCAGCATCTGACCGTGCTGCAGAACGTCGGTATGACGCGGATTGATCCGGTGATCTACAACGGCGTCGAAATCATCCCGCTGCAGTTTTTGAAAGCGGTGTTGCCCGAACCCGCGTCGCTGGGGCCGACCACGAAAGGCAAGACCAATATCGGCGATATCGCAACGGGTCAGGCGCTTGACGGCAGCGGGGAGAAGACCTTCTATATCCGCAATATCTGCGATCATGAGGCCGCATACGCAGAAACCGGCAATCAGGCGGTCAGCTATACCACTGGCGTCCCAGCGATGATCGGCGCGGCGATGATGCTGACCGGGGCGTGGACGGGGCAGGGTGTGTTCAACATCGAGCAGTGCGATCCCGATCCGTTCATGGCTATGCTGAACCAGCAGGGATTGCCGTGGACAGTAGAAGAACTGTCCACTCCACTGGCGTTTTGATTGATAAAGCTCCGTCCCGACGGGGAGGAGAGCCAAGAGGAGTATTCGATGGAAACACGCGCGGGCGATCCCGGAGCTTTTGCCCATTTTGACCTCCATCGGGTCGATAGTCCGGCCTTTGTCGTCGATGCGGCAAAGCTGCGCGCCAATCTGGCAATCCTGGCCGACGTCCGCGACCGCGCGGGGATCAAGGTGCTGGCGGCGCTGAAGGCGTTCTCGATGTGGCGGGTGGCGCCGCTGGTTGGGGTCGCGCTGGATGGCGTCTGCGTGTCCGGGCTATGGGAAGCGCGGCTGGCGCGCGAGCATTATCTGGGCGAGATTGCCACGTATTGCGCTGGCTACAAGGCGCATGATTTGCCGGAAATCTGCGCAATCTCGGATCATGTCATCTTCAATTCGCCGGGTCAGATCGCGCGGTTTCGTTCATTGCTGGATACGATGTCCGGCTTCGATGTCGGTCTGCGCATCAATCCGCTTCATGCCGAAGGGGAAGTGCCGCGCTATGACCCGTGCGCGGCGCATTCGCGGCTGGGCTTTCCGGTAGACCAACTTGAACCGGCGCATCTGGACGGGGTGTCCGGGCTGCATTTTCACACGCTGTGCGAGCAGGATTTCGGGCCGCTGCAACGGACTTGGGAAGCGGTACGGCCGCGCATCGCGCCGTTTCTGCCGCAACTCAAATGGCTCAATTTCGGCGGCGGCCATCACATCACCCGCGCCGATTACCAGCGCGATGAACTGGTGGATTTCCTTAAAGCGGTAAAGGCCGAGACAGGATGCGAAATCTATCTCGAGCCGGGCGAGGCGGTGGCGCTGGATGCGGGTATTCTGGTCGGGACGATCCTGGATACGCACTGGAACGGCATGCCGCTGGCGATCACCGATATTTCGGCGACCTGCCACATGCCCGACGTGATTGAGGCACCGTACCGTCCCGCGTTGCTGGGCGAGATCGACCTGCCTGACGCGGCGATCGAGTTGGCAACACCCGGTGCGATCCGTCTCGGCGGCCCGTCGTGTCTGGCCGGCGATGTCATCGGCGACTATCATCTGCCGGTGCCGGTGGAGCCTGGCCAGCGTTTCGCCTTCCTCGATCAGGCGCATTATTCGATGGTCAAGACCTCCACCTTCAACGGGGTGCCGTTGCCGTCGATCTGGTTATGGGATTCCACGGATGATTCGCTGGAATGCATCCGGCGGTTCGGCTGGGAGACCTTCCGTGACAGGCTAAGCTAACTGTCATGAAATTGCCATAATAAAGTCATATCTGTCATATTCCCGAATTGTCGAAAAATTTGCGCGGATCGGCGTTCGATGACGCAATTTTGCTTGCGGTTCATAATCATGCGGCTATAGCGCACCCCCGCTGCCCCATGGGGACTTCCAAACCGCAAGGCAGCTTTGTTGAAACAATCCGTTTGGGGGTCCCTTGAATTGCACATCCATCCCGATGCATCGGCTGTAGTTAGCGCTCTTTCGCCCGACGAACCCGTTATCCTCAACCGTCCGCAGGCTGCTGCGCGCGCTGCTCGTTTCTTCGTCGAGAGGTTTCCGGGCAAGTCGCTCTATGCCGTCAAGGCCAACCCATCGCCTGATTTGCTGCGGGTGCTGTGGGACTCTGGCATAACCCATTACGATGTCGCCTCGATCGCAGAGGTGCGCCAGGTGCGCACGGCCCTGCCCGAGGCAACGCTGTGCTTCATGCACCCGGTAAAGCCCGTTGCAGCCATAGCCGAGGCCTATTTCGTGCGCGGCGTCCGCGTGTTCAGCCTCGATTCGCAGGATGAACTGGAAAAAATAGTTGCCGCCACGACGGATGATGCGGGTCATGCCGCAGAGGATCTGTCGCTGTGCGTTCGGCTGCGCGTGTCGTCCGAATATTCCGAACTCAGCCTTGCGGCTAAGTTCGGGATCGATCTCGCCGACGCGGCGCCGCTGTTGCAGGCGACGCGGCAGGTCGCCGATTGTCTTGGCATCTGCTTCCATGTCGGCTCGCAGGCGATGACGCCGTTTGCCTATGTGCAGGCGCTGGAACGCGTCCGCGCGGCGATTGTCCATGCGGCGGTCACGGTGGATATCATCGATGTCGGTGGGGGCTTTCCCTCGATCTATCCCGGCATGGAACCGCCGCCACTGCAGGACTATTTCAATTCGATCCATCGCGCCGCCGAATCGCTGCCGGTGTCCTATTCGTCCGAACTGTGGTGCGAGCCTGGTCGGGCGCTGTCGGCCGAGTACAACTCGCTGATCGTGCAAGTCGAAAAGCGTCGCGGCAATCAACTCTATATCAACGATGGGGCCTATGGCGCCCTCTACGACGCGGCCCACTTGGGCTGGCGGTTCCCGGTACGCGTGCTGGCAGAAGGGCGGGGCGAGGTCATGGAGGATTTCGCGTTCTATGGTCCGACCTGTGACGATGCCGATTTCATGGAAGGCCCGTTCAAACTGCCCGCAAGCATAAAGTCGGGCGACTATATCGAAATCGGCATGTTGGGAGCCTATGGCGCGGCCATGCGCACGCGCTTCAACGGCTTTGGTACCGGGCTTGTCGAAAATGTCGGCGATGAACCGATGGCCAGCCAGTATTCCGGCACCCGCCGCGATCCGCGCGTGTCGGACAATGTGGTAAGCTTGCGCTGATTCAAGCTGACTTCGCTGTTCCCCTCCCGCTTGCGGGAGGGGAGGGGAGCAGCTACCTACCTGACTGCGGCGTCGGCCCGCGATATTGCCCAACTGACCGCAATGACTTGGTAAGGCCCTTTCGCTAACTCGGCTAACCGCTTACATGCGCGAGCAACATGGCCCGACCGACACCAGCAGCATTCGACAAGGTAAAGACCGTCGCCGAAAACCGGCGCGCGCGCTTTGACTATTTTATCGATTCCACCTTCGAGGCCGGCATTTGCCTGACCGGGACCGAGGTAAAGTCGCTGCGTTTCGGCGAGGGTTCGATCACCGAAAGCTATGCCGAGGTCCGCGACGGTGAAGTGTGGCTGGTCAATGCCAATGTCCCTGAATTCAGCCACGGCAATCGCTTCAATCACGTTCCCAAGCGGCCACGCAAGCTGCTGCTGCACGAGCGCGAGATTGCCAAGCTGACCGGCGCGG
>JAYUBN010000141.1:0-4305 GCA_043740855.1 Sphingomonadales bacterium
TTTCGAGCGATTGCCGACCGCCCTGCTTCCACGAACCGCCAAGACGGGAGAACAGCTTGGCTGCGTCCTGGTAGGGGATGCCGTGCCCGTTATCGGAAATCTCAATGGCGCTGATGCCGCCAAGTTGATCGTCTTGCAGGGTGATCGTAACCCGGTCGGCGTCGGCATCGACCGCGTTCCAAATCAGCTCGGCAACGGCAAGGATCGGCTTCTGAACCTGAGAAATGCGCTGAAGGTGGTCGTCCTGAACCTCGATCTCGAAGGTTGTTCCGGTCATGGTGCCCCGCCCCGTGTCCTGTATTCCTTCAGGCGGGTGCAATCGATCAACTGCGGCATGTTCTGCAAGGTGAAGACCTTGCCGCGTGTGGCCAGCAGCAGCTTTTTCATATCCTCGCGCCGCACTTTGAAGCCACGACCGGCGATGCACGCCACCACCTCGAACAGCGGCGGCTCGTCCTGCTGCCGACCGGCCATACTGAGCTCGCCAAGATGTTGGACGCGCGTCACCTTGTCGCGCGCCGTGCCGTCGTCCTCGGTGATCTTCGCCTCAATGACGATCTGCGGGCTGAACTCGTCCGGCACGATGAAGTCGGGGGCCTGGTCAAAGCCAGTCACCCGCGCGGCGCGCTTGGTCTTGCGAAAACTGATGCCAGCGTCGGCCAGTACGGCCTCGATCGCGGACTCCAACACGTCGCCCACCAGTTCTGAAACGCTATCGCGATGGCCGGCAAAGGGCCGGCCGAGAAAGCGTTCATACAACAGCATGGCGTAAGGCACGCCAAGATCGGCCATCGGCTGCAAGCTACTCAAGCCGTCGCGGGTGTCGGCCTTGTCGAGCCGATGGATCAGGCCGGGCGTGTGCGGCGACTGCTCCTGCAGAAGCTGGCAGGCTGTGGTGACCATGGCGCGAATGCGCCGCTCGGTGACGCCGCCATTGGAGCGCAGCGCTTCAAGCGGCTTCATCCTGATGGTGCGGTCGAGCGTGCGCGCCGCGCCCTGCGGCACCTCCATATTGGCCCGCTGGGTCGTGACATAGGCCAGCTCGGGCGGGGTGAAGCCAAGAATCGTGCGCAGTACGATCAGGGTGATGGGCTGCTGATAGACGATCTGAAGCACCAACTCGGGGGACAAGTCCCGGAAACCGCCCGTCTGGCGCTTCAGCGCCTCATAGCCGCGCTCGAACACCGGATATTCAACGAAGCCCTCGCCCTTGGGCAGCGTCAGAAACTCGGACTGAAGCGCGCCGAATACCTCATCGACATAGGCGTCCAGATTGCCCGCGATATCCGCGAATGGGACCTCAAAAGGAAACGGCATCACGATGGTCCTGGGCGGAGAGGGGGAGGGGTGTGGCAGCGGGAACGCTGCCATATGCCGGCGCAACAGCGGCCGGCACCAGGCCGGCGATGATTGCCTGTGCGTCGCCCAAAGCGGCCAGCGCCGCCGCGAAGCAAGCCAGCTTCCTGGCTGTGGCCACTTCGCGGGCCCAGCTCTGGCGAAGCTGCCAGATGGCAAGGCGGGTCAAATGGCCAAATACGATGCAGCGGATATCCCCGGCGGTCGGCTTCACCCCGGCGCTGCGGAGCTGCGCCAGCTCGCCGCGGATCAGCGCGGCGAGCGCCGCCGGCGTCTCGCACAGCGCGGCGCGGCTGGTGTGACCATAGCCACGGCAGACGAACACGGTGTCGATGATGGATGAGCCGGTGCCGTGAATATGGATCGAACCGCCCATTTCGGCGGGGCAGGGCAGGGCGGCCGAGCAGGTCAGGCCCGCGTCGAGAATGGCAACGCCAACGGCCTGATAGGCTTCAAGATTGTTGTGGTGGAAGGTGAAGGCGAGCGGTCCGCCCGGCTTCAAGGCGCGCGCCATGGCACTATAGACGGCGGCAAGCCCCTCGGTGAAATGCTCGATGCCGCGCTTCTCCGTGACATTGCCGGTCAGCTCGTCGGGCGAGCGGGTGGAAAGCCGGTCGAAGCCCTCGGCCTCAGTGCTGACCAACTGCTTCAGCCAAACGTAACAGAAGTCCATCAGCTCGCCGTATTGGACATTTCCAAAATAGGGCGGGTCGGTGAACACCGCATCGAGACTGCCGGGGGCCAGCTCGATCTCGGTCGAGCTGGTGCAGCGCAGCACCACGCTGCGCGTGCGCTCGTTCTTTTTCCGCTCGCCAATCCATTCGCCCTTGATGGGAATGGTGATCTTCTGGCCACGATCCTGCTTCACCTCGAACGGCGCGTCGCAATAGCGCTTCGCCTTGGCATACTTCTCGATGATGTTGCCCCAACCGCCGGAGCCAACGTTGGTGCCGTTGCCGTTGATGATCCCCAGCAAGTTGGATTCGCACTGCACCAGCCCGACCGGGAAGCCGTGAACGGAAAAGATGTCCAGAGACTTCAGGGCCATGGTGTCATAGCGGCACAGCATATTCTGGTAACGCAGCAAATCCGACAGGTTGGTTGCCAGCGCGTGCCGCACCCGTTCGTCGGCAACGGCCGCGATCAGCCGGCAGCTCTTCTCAAGGCCGAGCAACTGGCGGTCATTGAACAGCTCGCGGTATTTCCGATACCCCCAGCGGTGTAGGCGGTCGGTTTCGTCACCGGGCAGGATTTCCTGCTCCGGGACGAAGCGGGGCTTAGTCTTCTGCCAGCGCGTCGCGGCCGTGGCCGCGCGCGCAAGGTCTTTGGCGTCTGGCTTTTTGAAAAACCGGCCTTGGTGCTGCTCTTTGGTCCGCGGATTGTAATACTCGATAGCAAACAGGCGATGCCGGGGTGACCCCGCTTCGGGCCTGGCGGCCGCGTTGATGTGGCCGCATTTGGGGCAGGTGCATTTGCTGCGCTTGACCGGGCCAGCCACAATCAGGCCGGCGCGGCAACTGCGACAGTGGCCGGGACGGTCCAGCTCCGCCACCTCGTTGAGGTCACCACAGCCAGGGCATACCAGGATATTTTTGGGGTGGCGCGTGTCGTCTGCCAGCAGGTAGCCGGGGAACAGGTCGAGCGGGTGGGCGCATTTCGTGCAGTCCACCACCTTGACCCAAAGGAAGTATTTCACAGGCACATCGGCATCGCCGTAGAGCGGACAATCGGTGCGATAGCCCTCGCCGATGTCCTTCTCCAGGGCCTTCAGCAACGCATCGGCGGCTTGGCGATACGCGCCAAGGTCAAGGTGCTCGATCTCCTCCCGTACGATCCAGGCGGCCATGGGGTTGATGTCGAAGCCCTGCACGTCGCAGCCGACGCGGTTTGCTTCCAACAGCGGCGTCCCGCCGCCCATGAACGGGTCGGCCACAGTCACATTGGGGAAATCATTCTTGGAAAAGAAGCTCTCGGACAGCGGCCTGCTGCCGAACTCGGCAAGGATCAGCCCCCGGAACAGGGTGCCCGGCCGGCGGGCAAACCATTTATGCACCGCGATGATAGGCCGGTAATTTTGCTGAATTTGCTTTTCCTTGAGTGCCATGGCGGCAACTAAGGAAATGTCGAAGCGGGTTTCGATGCTCATAGTCTTAACTCGCAACAGCGATGGCGCTGCGCCCTCCCGGGATGTGTCGGTAAAGCGTGGCCGGCGCGACGCCAAGGCGGCGCGCCACCTCCTCCACGGTCAGGCTGTGGTCGCGCAGCATAGCGCGCGCGGCGCTCAAATCCTTGTCGGTCAGAGACGGTCTGCGGCCACCGATTCGGCCACGGGCGCGGGCAGCGTCCAGGCCGGCGCGCGAGCGCTCACGAATGATCGACCGCTCGAACTCGGCCAGCGCGCCGAACAGGTGAAACACCAAGCGGCCGCCGGGGCTGGTCGTGTCGATGCTCTCGGTAAGGGAGCGGAACCCGACGCCTCGGGCTTGCAAGGCTTCAACCGTGTCGATGAGCTGCCGCATGGACCGCGCCAAGCGGTCCAGCTTCCAAACCACCAAAGCGTCACCCTCGCGGGCATAGTCGATGGCGGCGGCAAGCTCCGGCCGATCCTTCTGCGCCCCTGATGCCGTTTCCACGAACACCCGCTCGCAGCCGGCGGCTTTCAGGGCGTCGAGCTGCAAAGCATGGGTCTGGTCTCGGGTGGAAACTCGGGCGTATCCGATCAGCATTGCGAATCCTCGGGCACTCTCAGAATCCCAAGAATCCTAACCTCATGAGAGACAGATTGCGAGAGGGAGTTCTGAGAGACGAGGGCCCAAGCATGCCGGGGCCGCTCCTCCCTCCCTCGGAAACGAACGTTTGCGAGAGCCCTTCAAGGCCGGCCGGAAGGGCTCTCCCCGAACTTGCGCTCCGCCTGCTCGACCGTCGACCCGAAAGCTTCACGACGGAAGA
>JAYUBN010000142.1:0-13494 GCA_043740855.1 Sphingomonadales bacterium
CCGCCGCCTCTGCCGGCGATCCGGCGGCGATGATCGCCAGGTCGGGATGCGCCGCGCGCCATGCGTCAAGCCGCTGCGGCCCCCGGCTGTAGATGGTGAGCCGGTGGCCTGCGCGCGCGATGTGGCGCGCGATAGGCCCACCCATCACGCCCAGCCCGATCATCGAGACGTTTTTACTGTCGGTCATGGGCTCTTCTAACGCTTCTGGCGTGAAAGCAAACGGGCAAAAGTGGTTCCCATGAACCGGCATTTCGACTAGAGCGCGCCGGTTATGGAACAGACATTGCTCTCCCCTGCGGCGCACACCTCTGCGTTGCTGACTTTGGCAGACGTACGCGAGGCGGCAGCGCGCATTGCCGGCCATATCGTGCGCACGCCGACGCTGCACAGCAAGACGTTGAGCGCGATGGCGGGGGCCGAGATCTGGCTGAAGTTCGAAAACCAGCAGTTCACCGCTGCGTACAAAGAGCGCGGGGCGCTGAATGCGCTGTTGCAGCTGACTGGCGAGCAGCGCGCACGCGGCGTGATCGCGGCCTCGGCGGGCAATCATGCGCAGGGGCTGTCGTATCACGGCACGCGGCTAGGTGTCCCGGTGACGATCGTCATGCCGCGCACAACGCCGACGGTAAAGGTGATGCAGACCGAAATCCTGGGTGGCAAGGTGGTGCTGGAAGGCGAGACGTTTGACGACGCCTTTGCTTTTGCACGAGCCATGGAAAAGCAGCTCGGCTTGACCTTCGTCCATCCCTTCGACGAGCTTTTTGTCGCCGCCGGGCAAGGCACCGTGGCGCTGGAAATGCTCGAAGACGTGCCGCAACTCGACATGCTGGTGCTGCCGGTGGGCGGCGGCGGGCTGTCGGCAGGGATGGGTACGGCGGCGCGGGCGATCAAGCCCGGCATCGGCCTGATCGGCGTCGAAGCCGCGTTGTATCCCTCGATGTACAACCGGCTGAAGGGCACCGATCTGCCGATTGGCGGCGACACGCTGGCCGAAGGCATTGCGGTCATCGCACCGGGTGAATTTACCTCCAGAATACTTGCCGATCTGCTCGACGATTTCGTGCTGGTCAGCGAATCGGCGCTCGAAAATGCGCTGGCGCTGCTGCTCCAGATCGAAAAGACGGTGGTGGAGGGCGCGGGCGCTGCCGGCCTGGCGGCAGTGCTGTCGAATCGTGAGATGTTTGCCGGGCGCAAAGTCGGCATCGTGCTGTCCGGCGGCAATATCGACACGCGGCTGCTCGCCAACGTGCTGCTGCGCGATCTGGCGCGATCGGGCCGGCTGGCGCGGCTCCGCCTGTCGCTGCAGGATCGCCCCGGCGCGTTGTTCAAGGTGATGGAGGAATTCAACACCCACAACGTCAACATCATCGAGATCTGGCATCAGCGGATATTCACCCACTTGCCCGCCAAGGGGCTGATCACCGATATTGAATGCGAAGCGCGCAACCGCGAGCAGATCGACGGGCTGGTCGCGGCGCTGCGGGCAAAGGGCTATGATGTCAGCCAGGTTGAACTGAATTAGGACGGTTTTCGCACCAACCGTTAATTTTTGCTTTCAGCGTGTCAAATTTATGGCGCGGGCGGTCGATTTCTGGTTAAATCGCTTTCGCCATGGAAGAGCCGTGGCCATAATACGGCAACTGGACCAACACGCCAGATTCCCGCCACAGGATAATTTCGTCAAGTGACAGTATCGGCTCGCTTTCCCCGCTTTTTCGTGACGAGCCCGGCGCCGTGTCCGTATCTGCCGGGTCGTAGCGAGCGCAAGGTGTTCACCGAGCTGAAGGGCCCGCATGCCGATGCGCTGAACGACGCGCTGGGGCGGATCGGCTTTCGGCGCAGCCAGACGGTGGCCTATCGCCCTTCCTGCATCGACTGCACGGCCTGCATATCGGTACGCGTCGTTGCCCCTGAGTTTCGCCCGTCGAATACGCAGCGGCGCAACCTCACGCGCAATTCCGATCTGATCGCTACACTATGCCGGCCATGGTCGACAGGCGAGCAGTTCGAACTGCTCCAGGCCTATCTTCGCGCCCGGCACCCCGGCGGCGGCATGGCGAGCATGGATGAGACCGATTTTGCCGACATGGTCGAACATACCCCCGTCACCAGCTATATCATCGAATATCGCGAAGCGTCAGCCAGTGATGGGGACGGGGTTGCGCTAGGGCGCCTGGTTGGTGCATGTCTGACCGACCGCCAGGGCGATGGGCTGTCGATGATCTACAGCTTTTATGACCCGGAACATCGCACGCGGACCGGGCTTGGCAATTACATCATTCTCGATCACATCCGTCGGGCCGCACAGGACGGGTTACCTTACGTCTACCTGGGCTATTGGGTCGATGGTTCGGCGCGTATGCAGTACAAGGTTCGCTACCGACCGCTGGAAAAGCTCGGTCGCGACGGCTGGCAGCGCCTTTCCGATATGGAACAGCAGCAGCTTATCACCGCGGCTACGGCATTGCCGAGGATTGGGCCTGGCTTTGGCCACAGCCTGCCGCAAAGCAGCGGCAAGGATGGCATGCCGCTGGCGGCCAAACCATTCAGCTTCACTGATTGAACCGTTAGCTTCAGCGATTGGTGGGGCGCTGGCCCGGCGAGGCAAGCTGCGATTCGCAGGGGCTCTCAGCAGCGTGGCAGCCATGCTGTGGGCGGGTCCGCTGGCGGCTCAGTCGAGCACTACGGATGCGCGCCTTAAGGAACTGATCCCCGATTCAGCTGTCGCCGACCCCCAAGCCTGGGCCCAGGTCGCGCCGCCCGCGATGCCCGTGCCGGCACCAGCGGCGCCCCCTGCTGCGCCTGTGGCAACCGATCTTCGACCCGATTCACCCACGAACGACCTGCCCGGCGCGACGCTGGCGTGGCCTGACGCCGAGCTGGCGCTGCCACCGCTGCCCTCGCTGGCACCCGAAGCCGAGATTGCCAGCCTGCTGCCACCCGCCAGCGGCGTAGGCCTGATTGGTCCGGGGGCCGGATCGCGGCTCGGATTGCCACAAATCGCAGGTGCGCCGGGCACGACCGCCGCACATGCCAGCGCGCCGGACCTGCATGACGCTTTTTCCGGCGGTCGCCTGCGGCTTGATTATGCGGTCGAGGCTGCGGCGTTTCCCGAGCGTGCCAGTTTTGAAACCCGCTTTCGCGCCCTTTCCGCCGTCGCGACCTTGCCGTCCAAAGACCAGGGCAATGTCGGCCAGCTGGCCGTGCGCGCCGCCACCGATCGCGATCTGCTGCTGCGCCTGCTGCGCACCTATGGTTATTACGATGGCGAGGTCATCCAGACGGTTAGCCGCCTCATTGCAGGCACCGCGGCCGCGCCGACCGCGGTCAACGTCAGTTTCGAAATCGTACCGGGCCCGCGCTACAGCTTCGGGTCGATCGAGCTGGGGCAATTGTCCGCGACGGGGACCGATTATCCCGCACTGCGCCAGAGCCTGGGGATCGCGACCGGCGATCCGCTACATGCCGATGCCATCGTTGCCGGCCGTGCCAGTCTGGATACCGCGCTTGGACAAACCGGTTATCCTTTCGCAAAGATCGGTGACGCAGCGCTGCTGGTCGATCATCGCCGCGAGGCGGGCGATCTCACCCTGCCGATCACGCCCGGCGGCAAATATCGCTTCGCCGGGATCACCAGCACCGATCCGCGATTTCTGTCGGCCCGGCATCTCGCCAGGATTGCGCGGTTCAAGCCCGGCCAGACCTGGCAGCGCAGCCAGGTCGACGATTTCCGCCAGGCGATTCTGGCTACCGGGCTGGTCGCCAGCGTGACGGTGACGCCGCAGGAAACCAGGGCGCCCACGCCCGGCCAGCCTGGCGACGTGACGCTGAATGTCGCTGTGGCGAAGGCCAAGCAGCGTACCGTGTCCGCCGCAATCGGTTATGACACCGCCGAGGGCTTCCGGCTGGAAACCAGCTGGGAAAATCGCAACCTGTTCCCGCCGGAAGGCATGCTCAGGCTGCGCGGTATTGCCGGGACGCAAGAACAACTGGCGGGCATGACCTTGCGCCGCAATAATTTCGCCGGGCGAGACCGGACGCTTACTTTTGACCTATACGCCCAGAACGCCGATCTTACCGCCTATGCCGCGCGCAAGCTCGACTTCGTGGCAACCTACGAGCGGTTGACCACGCTGATCTTCCAGAAGCCGTGGGTCTGGTCGGTGGGGGTCGAAGCGGTCGCATCGGCCGAGCGCGAAGGCATGCCCAACGGTACCGTCCTGGGCAACGGCCATACCGGCACTATCAATTACAGCCTCCCGCGCATCAATTACCTCACCGTAGCGCTGCCGTTGCGGGTCGCCTATGACGGCAGCGACAATCTGCTCGATCCGACGCATGGCTGGCGGGTTGCGCTGCGCGTCTCGCCCGAGGTGTCGTTGGCACGCTTCCGCAATTCACCGTATGTGAGCAGCCAGTTCGATCTCAGCGCGTATCAATCGGTGGCCGTAGGCACGGTGCTGGCCGAACGAGTGCGGCTGGGCTCGATTTTCGGCACCGGTCTGGAAAACATCGCGCCTTCGCGGCGACTCTATGCCGGTGGCGGCGCCTCGATCCGGGGTTTCGGCTATGATTTGGTGGGGCCGCGCAATTCGCTGGGCGAACTGACCGGTGGCCGGTCATTGTATGAATTTTCGATCGAGGCGCGGATGCACACCGGCCTGTTTGGCGGCGCAATGTCGCTGGTGCCGTTCTTCGATGCGGGCGGGGTCGGCGCCGGCCATACGCCCAACTTCCGCGATACGCGCTACGGTGCGGGGCTGGGCTTGCGCTACGAGACTGGCTTTGGCCCGCTGCGCATCGATGTTGGCACACCGCTCGATCCGCACCCCGGCGACAGTCGCGTCGGCGTCTATATCGCCCTTGGCCAGGCATTCTGATGGACCGGCCCACCGCTCCAGAGGCAGGAAATTCCAGCGACCGCTGGCGCCGCGCGCTGGTCAAATATCTGTTGCTTCTGCCGCTGGCACTGCTGGCGATGCTGGCCATGGCTGCGGGCATACTGGATACAGCGATCGGCCATCGCCTGCTTGCCGATATGCTGGCCGAATCCGCAATGGATGACGGGCTGCGCGTTCAAATCGGGCGGATCGACGGCTCGATCTACGGTCGCGCCACTCTCGAAGATACCACGCTGCTCGATTTGCGCGGGCCCTTCCTGAAAGTGCCTGTGATCACGCTCGACTGGGACCCGTTAGCCTGGTTCACCTTTGGCCTCGATATTCATGAGCTGACGCTGCGGCGGGGGCAATTGCTGCGTCTCCCCGCCCTGCGCGCGGGCAACCCCAATTCGCCGCTGCTGCCCGATTTCAACATTCGCATCGACCGGCTGGCGATCGAGCGATTGACGGTGGGCAAGGCCGTACTGGGCCCGCAATCGGTGCTAAACGGCGAGCGGCGCATCGATTTTCACGCCAGCGCCGATATCGCCAAGCACCGCGCCCGGTTCACCGCGCAGGGCCGGCTTACCGGCGGCGACCGCTTGATGGCGCTGCTCGATGCCGATCGCGCGCGGAACCGCTTCGTGCTGGCGCTGGATTATGCAGCGCCCAAAGGCGGCCTGCTCGCCGGCCTGACCGGCGCCCACGCCGACCGCCAGGCACAGATCGGCGGCCACGGCAGCTGGGCGCAATGGGACGGCCAGTTGCGCATCGATCAAGGCAGGCAAGCGCTTGCCGCGCTAGACCTGACCAATCGCGACGGGGTTTTGGCCGCCTCCGGAAAAATCTGGACGTTTGCCTTCCCCGATCGGCTGCGCCGCATGACCGGCGCAGTGATCGCGGTGAAGGCCGCCGCAACGCTGGCCGACAAGGTGGTGACGGGCCGGATGACTGTCCGCAGTCCGATTTTCAACCTCGCCGGTGATTTCGCCGGGGTGGATCTGGCGCATGATGTCGTCCACGCGGCGGTGCTGGACGTGCGGCTGGCGGACACCGACCTGTTCGGCGTCGCCAGCCACACCCTGGGAACGCATCTGCATGCCCGGCTCGATGGTCGCTTCGCCGCGCTGACGGTACCGTTTACGCTGACCGCCGATCGCTTCGCCGACGACCATAACCAGCTTGAGCGGATCGCTGTGAAAGGCACCGCGCAACGCGACGGTCCGCATTGGCGCATCCCGCTGGAACTGAGCATCGCGCGTATCGTCACCGGCCATCCCGACGTTGATCCCCGGCTGATCGCTGCGCATGGCCGGGGCACGCTGGTGCTGGAGCGTGGGCGGATCAGCGGCACCGACCTAGCGGTAACCATGCCCGGCTTGTCCGCCAGACTGGCGCTGCAAGGCGACCTGGCCAGCGGAACCTATGCGATCACCGGTCCGGTCCGCGCGCGTGGCTGGCCGCTGACCGAGCTGGGGACGGCCGATGCCGACGCGGCGGTGGCGTTGAAGCTTGGCCGATCCCCTGTAAACGGTGCCGGTATCTGGGATCTGGCCCTGCGCCTGGCCGGACAGCTAACGCGTGTCGACAATGCCACGCTGGCCGGGCTGGCGGGCGACCGGCCAGCCTTCAACCTGATCTTGAGCGGGGGCCGTGATCATCGCTTCGGACTCGACCGCGGCAGCGTGACCGCCAGCTTGCTCAATGTGCAATTGACCGGGCGACGGCTGGCGGATGGGAGCGAGGCCTATACAGGCAGCGGTCATCAGGCGACGTACGGGGCTTTTACCTTCGCTACCACAGTGGCCGCCGATGGCCCGCGCGGCACTTTCCGCTTCGCCGATCCGCTTCCGGTTGCCGGGATCCACGATGTCGAACTCGGCCTGGCGCCGATCACGGGCGGGTTTGACATTGCCGTCAAAGGCACCGCCGCGCTGGGGCCGTTCGATGGCCAGCTCGCGCTCACCATGCCGCCAAAAATGCCTGCGCGCATCGCTTTCGAGCGCTTCACGGTATCGAATACCGCGGTTACCGGTACACTGGAATTGCGGCCAGACGGCGCCGCCGGCAATCTGGCGCTGGCCGGCGGCGGCGTTCAGGGCACGCTGCAGCTGAACCCCACGGCGCATGGCGAGGCGGTGGCGGTCGCCGTGGTGTTGCGCGATGCCCATTTCGGCGGCGCCCAGCCAATGACGATCGGCGAGGGGCAAGTTGACGCGCATGGCCTGCTCGCCAAGGGCCACACCACGCTGACCGGTAGCGCGGCAATTGCCGGGCTGGGCATGGGGCGGCTGTTTATCGGCAAGCTGACCGCGACGACCACGCTCAGCGATGGTCGGGGGCAAATCCTGGCCACCATCACCGGGCGGCGCGGCAGCCAGTTCGATCTGCAAATCCACGGCGATGTCGCGCCCGAACGGCTGGTGCTCCTGGCCGGGGGACACTTCGGGGGCCAGCCGATCGTCATGCCGCGCCGCGCGGTACTTACCAAACCAAACGGGGCCAAACCAAACGGGGCCAAAGCAGACGGGCCCAAAGCGGACGGGCCCAAAGCAGATGGGGGCGACTGGCGCCTGGCCCCCACCGAACTCGATTACGCCGGCGGCAAGGCCATTGTCTCGGCAACGATCGGCAATGACACCAGGCAACTCGATCTGTCGCTGTTCAACATGCCGCTGTCGATCAGCGATGTCGTCTTTGCCAATCTCGGGCTGGGCGGCAGCGCCTCCGGCCTTCTGCGCTTTGAACACAAGCGCGGGGAAATGCCGGTCGGCGAGGCGCAGCTTATGCTCAAGGGGCTGACCCGTTCAGGGCTGGTTCTGACGTCGCGCCCGGTCGATATCGCGCTGGTCGGCCGGCTTGGCGCCCATTCGGCGGAAGCGCGCGCGGTGGCCAGCGAGGGCGGCCAGATGCGCGGACGATTGCAGGCACGCGTCGATCATTTGCCCGCTACCGGCGCGCTCGGTCAGCGGTTGCGCGCCGGCTCGTTGCTCGCGCAGATGCGCTATGACGGCCCTGCCGACGCACCGTTCCGCCTGCTGGCGCTGGAACATTTCGATCTGACCGGACCGATTGCCCTGGCGGCGGACGTCACGGGCAATCTCGACGATCCGGTCATTCGCGGCTCGCTGGCGAGCGACGCGCTGCGCTTGCAAAGCACCGTGACCGGCATGGACATCACCCAGATCGTCGCGCGCGGCTCGTTCACCGGATCGCAATTGACACTGTCCGCGCTGGCTGGCCGCACCGCCAATGGCGGACAGATGGTCGGCAGCGGCCGCATCGGCTTTGCCGATCTGGGCGCCAATCACGGCCCGACCATCGACTTGGCGGTTGGCGCCCGCAAGGCGCAATTGCTGGCACGGCCCGATATGGCACTGACCGCAACCGGGCCGCTGCGGATCATGTCCGATGGCAGCAGCGGCACGATTGCGGGGCGGCTGCGCATCGACAATGCGCGCTGGGCGCTGGGCCAGTCGGCAGTGTTGGCCCAACTGCCCAATATTGCCACGCGCGAAGTCAACCGCAGCGCCGATATCGCGCCCGCCAGCGCGAATTTCATGCCGTGGAACTTTATGATCGATGCCGCACCTGGCGGTCGCATCCGCGTCGAGGGCCTGGGCATCGCCAGCAATTGGAGCGCCGCCATCCAGCTGCGCGGCACGCTCGACGCGCCCGTCATGGGGGGCTATGCCGACCTGGTCGATGGCACGTACGATTTCGCCGGGCGGCGCTTCGATCTGACGCGCGGCCATCTGACCTTTACCGGAACGAGCCCGCCCGACCCACGCCTCGACATTGTCGCCATGGCATCCGTCACCGGCTTGACCGCCACGGTTACGGTGGCCGGAAGCTCGCTCCACCCCGATATTTCATTTTCATCGGTTCCGGCGTTGCCCGAGGAAGACTTGCTCGCCCGCTTGTTGTTCGGCGATTCGATCACCTCGATCTCCGCGCCCGAAGCTTTGGAACTGGGGTCGGCACTGGCCGCGCTGCACGGCGGCGGCGGGCTCGACCCGATCAACAAGCTGCGCCGGGCGATCGGCCTCGACCGGCTGCGGATTGTCGCTGCCGATGTTACCATCCCCCGCCAGACCGGTTTTGGCGCGGGCAAATATCTGGGGCGAAGGGTCTATGCCGAGATCATCACCGATGGCCGGGGCTATTCGGCGACCGAGCTGGAATTCCGGATCACGCGATGGCTTTCTCTGCTGGGCAGCGTTTCGACGGTGAACCGGCAGAACGTCAACGCCAGGATCAGCAAGGACTATTGACGGGAAACGGTGCAGCGGTTCCCTCGGGTTGCTTCGGTTTCACGACTTTTCGGCGGTGATCGTCGGCGGCTTGCAGCAAGTGCGCTCACTAACTAGACATATGGCTTCGGGCGATCCGACCCGGCGGACAGGGCTTGGGATATTGCAGCTTTCCGATTTTGATACCTGCGCCAATCTGGTGTCGCTGTTCCTGGCCCGGGCCGATGAACGGGGTGATGCACCGTTCCTGTGGGGCCGGCGAGAAGGTCGGTGGCAATCGCAAAGCTGGGCGGAAACCGCAAGGCAGGTATGTCTGCTGGCCGAGGGGTTGCGCACTCTGGGGTTGGGCAATGGCGACCGGGTGATGCTGGTGTCTGAAAACCGGCCTGAATGGTGCGTGGCCGATCTGGCGATCATGGCCGCAGGCTGCGTTACCGTGCCCGCCTACACCACCAATACGGCGGGCGACCATCTGCATGTGCTGGAAAATTCCGGTGCGCGGGCGGTGATAGTGTCCAGCGCGCGGCTGGCGCAGCCGCTGGTGACCGCCGTGTTGCGTTCGGCCGAGGCCGATTTCGTGATCGGCATGGCAAAGCTGCCGATGCAACAGGCGGGCGCGGTGATCTTTCCCGAATGGAGCGAAATGTTTGCGGGCGATGCCCGGACCGCGCGGCGCGCGGTGACGGCTCGCATCGCCACTATCGCGCGCCATGATCTGGCCTGCATAATTTATACCAGCGGTACCGGCGGTGCTCCGCGCGGGGTGATGCATCATCACGGCGCGATCCTGTGCAATGTCGGCGGCGCGGCGCGTATCGTGGCCGAGGATTTCGGTTGGGATGACGAGGTATTCCTCAGCTTTCTGCCGCTGTCGCACGCCTATGAGCATACCGGCGGGCAGTTTCTGCCGATCGGGATGGGCGCCCAGATTTACTATGCGGAAGGGCTCGACAAGCTGGCGAGCAATATCACCGAAGTGCGCCCCACGTTGATGATCGTGGTACCGCGCCTGTTCGAGGTATTGCGCACGCGGGTCATCAAGCGCATCGAAAAGCAGGGAGGGGCGGCCCGGTTTCTGATGGCGCGGGCGATGGCAATTGCCGACCGCGCCGCGCGCGGCACGACGTTGCTGCGCGATCGGGCGATGGATCTGATCCTCGACCATTCGCTACGCCCCCGGGTCCGCGCCCAGTTCGGCGGGCGCCTGAAAGCGGTGGTGTCGGGCGGGGCACCGCTGAACCCGGAAATCGGTACTTTTTTCGCAGGGCTGGGGATCACCCTCCTGCAAGGCTACGGCCAGACCGAAAGCGGCCCGGTTATCAGTTGTAACCGGCCTACGGCTGGCGTGAAGATGGACACCGTCGGGCCGCCGCTGATCGGGGTAGAGGTGAAAATCGCCCACGATGGCGAGATCCTCGTGCGCGGCGAATTGGTCATGCACGGGTATTGGCGTAACCCCGCTGAGACTGCACGCGTGCTGGTCCGGGAACCCGGCGCGGGCCCCGACGCGGGGCCGTGGCTGCATACCGGCGATATTGGCAATATCGACAGCAGCGGGCGCATCCAGATCACTGACCGCAAGAAAGACATGATCGTCAACGACAAGGGCGACAATATTTCGCCGCAGAAGATGGAAGGGATGCTGACGCTGCAACCCGAAATTGCCCAGGCGATGGTGACGGGCGACCGCCGGCCCTATGTCGTCGCGTTGATCGTACCCGATGCCGATTGGGCGCTGGGCTGGGCGCAGGCGGAGGGTGAGAAGTTCGATGTGCGGGCGCTGCAGCAATTGCCCGCTTTTCGCGCTGCGATCCGCAAGGCGATCGACCGGGTAAACGGCGAAGTCTCGGTCATCGAAAAAATTCGCCAGTTCACCTTTGCCAACGAAGCCTTTGCCATCGCCAACGAAGAACTGACCCCCAGCCTGAAAATCCGCCGCCACAAGCTGAAAGAACGCTATGGCGCCAGCCTCGACGCCTTGTACCGGGCATGATCAAACAAAACGCCGCCAGCCTTCCGGCCAGCGGCGCTTCGCATTACACTATTGCCAGATCAGGCGTAAGCGACCGTCGTGCGTGCGCGCTGGCGCAGCGCGAAACCGACGACGCCCATGCCGACCAGCATCATGGCCCAGGTAGCAGTCTCGGGAACTGCTGCCACTGTTGCCGAGGCAACCTGAATCGAGCCGGTATAGCCGTCAGACCCGGTACCCAGGAAGTCGACGAAAGCGCCGGTTTCGTTGCTGCTGGGCGAGAAAACTTGGCTGACCAAGCTGCCACCGGCAAAATAGGCGGTCACTTGATACGACGTTTCTGTGAAACCACTATAGTCGTCGTAGTCGAACGAAAATGCGCCGCCAGAGTTAGAGAAAGGAACACCGACCGAACCGGATGCCAAAGCGCCGAGATCTTCGCTGCCTGAGAACGCGCCGCCAACGGCATTGATCACTACATCGGTGAACGAAACAGAACCGGTATTGTTGACGGCCATCACCGTCGTGTCACCCATATAGCCGGCGTCGACAGTGAACGATGTAGCAGCATGCGCCGAAGCGGCCATGGCAACTGAACCCGCCGCGGCGAGCAAAATCGAAGTTACTTTCATAAGACTTTAACACCCTTTGTTTAGCCAATTCGCTGATTTCCATGGCGGTGTCGCCATTTCATCAGTGCCCTCCAGCCTGACCGCCTGATGCGATCATTGCATTTTATGCAAAATCCGTGCCAATTAAAATATTCGTTGATTTATATGGATTTTTTATGTTGCGAAAAATGCAACTGTAAGCGCCGGCGACAGGTCACGGGCTGTTTCGGTTAAAAATTTACCACGCTTTTTCAACAATTTCCGGCAAGGAATGATCGCGCCGAGGCGAGGGCTCTTGGCACGCTGCCCCGGCGCCATCACCGGACAAGGCGCCGCGGGGCGATTTTGTTTTGGCGCCATTTCCCGCTCCCGAGAAAAATATTTTCGGCGCCTCACTTTTGCCCTTGCGCAACGCGCGACCCTAGAATTTACGGCGCGTCGCTGCGGCGCAGCATGCCGAAATAAATCGCTTTGGGCCTCGCGCTGGCGCGGACACCCCATTTAACCTCTTGCGTGCAATTTGCGATCAGGCACTATAGGTGGTGGCTGATCTGTTGATCGGCACCAATACCTAGCGTTTGTGCCCTCTCTATTTTTCAGCGAGGTCATTTTGATTCGGGTCGGCGCCGACGACTGTCAAGTCTTGGCAGGCGAGAACGAATTGAGAACCGGGGGACAAGTTTTTCCCCTTTCTCGGCGCCCGTTTGCTAAGATGCGACTTGTATGCCGAGTCGAACGAATACGGAACGTTTGGTTGGCGAAACTGGCGACAGGGGATGACACGTGGATTTTAATACCAGGGATGAAGTGGCGACGCTGGAATCCACCAGTCACGCTTCTGGTCCCAAGGAGGCGGGCGCTGACCCGGCACTGGCGATGACCGAAATGATGGACCGTACGGTGGATCTGGTGACGGCTATGTCCGACGCGGCAACCGCCGCGATGTCCGATGCGGCAGCCGCCGCCATGTCCGACGCGGCCGCCGCCGCAACTGCAGATCAGGCACGCAAGGGCGATTCCCACGCGGTGCATGCCCGGCGATTTGCGATCATCACCGACCATTCCCGCGACAGCCTGCTGACGCTGTTCGGCAAGGACACGCTGGACGATCGCTATCTGCTGCCGGGTGAAACCTATCAGGACCTGTTCGCCCGCGTCGCCGATGCCTATGCCGACGATCAAGCGCATGCCCAACGGCTGTACGACTATATTTCGCGGTTGTGGTTTATGCCGGCAACGCCGGTGCTGTCAAACGGCGGTACCGGACGTGGCTTGCCGATTTCCTGTTACCTCAATTCGGTGTCCGACAGCCTGGAAGGCATCGTCGGCACCTGGAACGAGAATGTCTGGCTGGCCAGCCGGGGCGGTGGCATCGGCACCTATTGGGGCAATGTGCGCGGCATCGGCGAGCCGGTGGGACTCAATGGCAAGACCAGCGGCATCATCCCCTTCGTCCGAGTCATGGACTCACTCACGTTGGCGATTTCGCAAGGTTCGCTGCGCCGCGGTTCGGCCGCTTGCTACCTCGACGTCGACCATCCCGAGATCGAGGAGTTCCTCGAAATCCGCAAACCCTCGGGCGACTTCAATCGCAAGGCCCTCAACCTCCACCACGGCGTGCTCGTCACCGACGCGTTCATGGAGGCCGTGCGCAATGGCGACGAGTTCATCCTACGCAGCCCCCGCGACCAGACCGAGCGCGGCAAGGTCGACGCGCGGTCGCTGTTCCAGAAGCTGGTCGAGACCCGGCTTGCGACCGGCGAGCCCTACATCATCTT
>JAYUBN010000143.1:0-35829 GCA_043740855.1 Sphingomonadales bacterium
TGGCCCATGTCGATCTCGCCGCCGCACCCTGGCCGCAGGTCGCCGACGCCGCCGATGCCGCAGCGATTGTTCAGGCGGTGCGCGGCTTCATCGCCATCCCGGCGCACGACAGGCAAGCCTTTGCCGCCGACCTGCAACGCAGCTTTCTGGCAGCGGCAGGCTGGGATACGCTGGCGGCGCGCATGGTCGAGGCGATGCACGAACTGGCATTCTGGCCATGATCGGGCTGGCCATGATCGGGCAGTTTGCGGCAGTGCTGGCGGTGTTGGACGGCGCTCTGGCCAGCGTCCCCGCGATGGCCGTCAGTAGTCCGTATTCCGGCGCCTGCGCGGCGCAGCCGATCTTTGCAGAAACGTTCACCGCCCCGGACATCAGCATGCGCTGGTCGACCATCGTCCACCCCGCCATCCCGAACGGCAACGGCGAGCTGCAAGCCTATCAACCCGGCGCGGTCGCCGCAGGGGCAGAAGGGCTGCGTATCACCGCGACCCGGCGCGGTGCCAGCTACGCCTCGGGTCGGATCGCCAGCAAAGCCATTTTTCGGTATGGGTGCTTCGATATCGTGGCGCAGCTGCCGGCAGGGCGCGGACTGTGGCCAGCATTGTGGTTGCGTACGCCTTATGGTCTGCCGATTGACGGCGAGATCGACATCATGGAAGGTTTTGGCGGACATCCCGGCCTGTTCCAGAGCACTTTGCATCGCTGGGCGACAGGCGTACATCACGGTTTCGCCTGCACTCGCATCGGCGATGTGCGATCCTCGGCCTTCGGATTATCCTCCGCCTGCAAGTGGCAACCGCGATTGTGGGCCGAGGATTTCGTCACCGCGCCGCACCGTTACGGGCTGGTCTGGACCCCGCGCACGGTCACCTGGCTGATTGACGGCGTACCTTATTATACGCTGCGCGACGCCATTCCAGACCGGGCGATGGCCATTCAGCTCAATCTGGCGGTAGGCGGTATTTTCGATGGCAATCCCGGCGCTGCGACGGTTTTTCCCGCGACGATGACGATCCGCTCGGTCACCGTCTGGCCCTTGCGACCCTAGTTGCGTGAGGCGGCGGGTGTCCATACGCGCATCGTCCGACCGCGCAGCGCATCGGTGACGCCCAGAAAGGTCGCGGTGATCGCGACCAGCATCTGCCAGCCAATGGCAAACCCCGGCAGGCCAGTGCTGCCTGCGAACAGCAACAGGGCCATCCCGGCTGCCAGCAGCGCCAATGTGAACTGGTGGCCCGCCAGCACGAGTCCCGCACCCAGCAGCGCCAGCCCCGACACCAGCGGCACCAGCCCCAGCCAGCGCAACAGCTTGTGCGAGGTATATTTATAGATATCCAGCGCGCCATAGCTTGCGGCCAGACGCGGCCACAGGAAGCTATGGGTATTGAACGCGCGGCAGGCGATGCGGCGTTTGCGGCGAAACTCGTCAAGGGACGATGTGGCGCTTTTCTCATAGGCAATCACGTCAGTGGCATGGATCAGCCGAAATCCGGCCAATGTCACCGCCAGCGAGGCGGTCATGTCATCCAGCAGATCGGGCGGCACCACCGGGTAAAGTGCGCGGCGCACCGCAAAGATCGAGCCATCGGCGCCCATGATCGAGCCGACGCGCGATTCCTGGCGCTTGATGCTTTCCTCCAGCCGCCAGTAGAAGCCGCCGGCCCGGGCGGTGGCCCCGGCATCGTCGTTGATATAGCGCAAGGTGCCGGCCACGCCGCCGACGTTGGGATCGGTGAAATAGTGCAACAGCGGCGCGATCGAGGCGGGCTCCAGAATGACATTGGCGTCGGTAAAGATCACGATCTCGCCACGTGCTTCGTTCACCATCCGCCGCATTCCCGACGCCTTGCCGGCGCGCTCGTTGCTGGCAATAAGCCGCAGGATGTCGCCAGCTTGTTCCAGCAGCGCGACAGTGCCGTCGGAACTGCCATCGGAATAGGCGATGATTTCGATATCCGGCCAGGCCCGGTGGATCGCGCGCAAATTGGCGATCTTCTGCGGCAGCGCCAACGCTTCGTTATAGGCGGCAAAAACCAGTGTGGCGGCGGCCGGGGCAAGCACTGTGCCGAAGTCTGGGTCAGACTCCGGGTCAAACGCCAGGGGGGCGGTTCGCAGCAGCCGCAAGCTGACGATGTACGTGAGGTATGGATGCAGGAACAACAGCAAGCACGCTGCCGCAGCGCCAAAACAGATGTTTGCCATGATGTCCTGCCCCCTGTGACGAGCGCAACTATCTTCGCAACTGCGGGAACCTGCAAGACGTTCTGCCGTTCGCCAGGAGTTTAGGTGGCAATTATCCCAAATTGTCGCACGGTACGTGTATCGACGCGTCGTGCTTGACCCGTCGGGTCAGATCACCGATCGGGCCGTGGGGCTGGTTTGAATTTAAGTTTTCCATCCGGCTGGGCGCAGCGGACGGGCAGGGCCGGAGTTGTGAATGATCAAGATCGTCCTGGTTGCGCTGCACCGCCCGCTGACCTTCATCGTCATGGCGATTCTGATCGCGGTGATGGGCATCATTGCGGCGGTGCGGACCCCGGTCGATATCTTTCCCAATATCGGCATTCCGGTAGTCGCTGTGGCCTGGCAATATGCAGGCCTGCCGCCGCAGGACATGTCGGACCGTATCATTACCCCTTACGAGCGGGTGCTCACGACGACGGTCAACGATATCGAGCACATCGAGAGCCAGTCGTTCCAGGGCATCGGCATCGTCAAGATCTACTTCCAGCCGGGTGCCGATGTCCGCCTCGCGACTGCGCAGGTCACCTCGGTATCACAGACCGTGCTGCGGAACCTGCCACCCGGCACGACGCCGCCGCTGATCCTGAATTACAACGCCTCGACGGTGCCGATCATCCAGCTCGCCCTGTCGGGCCAGGGCTTGTCCGAACAACAGTTGTTCGACCTGGGTCTCAACCAGATCCGCCCGCCACTGGTGACGGTGCCCGGCCTTGCCATGCCTTACCCGTCGGGCGGCAAGCAACGGCAGGTCCAGGTCGATCTCAACCCGCAGGCGCTGGAATCCAAGGGGCTATCGGCGCAGGACGTGGCCAATGCCATCGCCGCGCAGAACCAGATCAATCCCGCCGGGTTCATGAAGGTCGGGCCGACCCAGTACAGCGTGCGCCTGAACGATGCGCCCAGTACGATCGAGGGCTTGAACAATCTGCCGGTCAAGGTGGTCAACGGCGCCACCATCTACATGCGCGATGTCGCCTATGTCCGCGATGGCTATCCGCCGCAGCAGAATATCGTCCACGTCGGCGGCAGCCGCTCGGTGCTGCTGACGGTGCTCAAGAACGGCTCGACCTCTACCTTGGCGATCATCGACGGGGTCAAGGAGTTGTTGCCCAAGATCACTGCCGGCCTGCCCGCTTCGCTCAAGGTGCTGACGATCGGTGACCAGTCGGTGTTCGTGAAGGCGTCGGTCACGGGCGTCGTGCGCGAGGCATTGATTGCCGCCGGGCTGACCTCCCTGATGATCCTGCTGTTTTTGGGTTCATGGCGTTCTACCATCATCATCGCCATGTCGATCCCGCTGTCGATCCTGGCGGCGATCGCGGCGCTGGCGGCGTTCGGCCAGACGATGAATACCATGACGCTGGGCGGGCTGGCGCTGGCAGTGGGCATTCTGGTCGATGAAGGCACGGTGACGATCGAGAGCATCAACTGGCATCTGGAACAGGGCAAGGACGTGATCCCGGCGATCATGGATGGCTCCGCCCAGATCGTGATGCCGGCTTTTGTCTCCCTGCTGTGCATCTGCATCGTGTTCGTGCCGATGTTCCTGCTGCCGGGGGTGGCGGGCTTTTTGTTCGTGCCGATGGCGCTGGCGGTGGTGTTCGCAATGATCGCCTCGTTCGTCCTGTCGCGCACGCTGGTGCCGACCATGGCGATGTATCTGCTCAAGCGGCATGTCCCGGCCCAGCCTTTGCCGGACGAGCAGGGCGACCGCCCGGAAAATACGCCGCGCAAAAACATCCTGCATCGCATCCAGCGCGAATTCGAGACCCGGTTCGAGCGGGTTCGGTCGATCTACGTCGCCCTGCTGCGCCGTGCGCTGGCGACCGGACGGCCGTTCCTGATTGGCTTCCTGGCGGTGGTAGCGGTGTCGTTCCTGCTGTTTCCGATGCTGGGCAGCATCTTTTTCCCCTATGTCGATTCGGGGCAGATCCACATGCATGTCCGCGTCCCGATGGGCTCGCGGATCGAGGATACCTCCGCCCGGTTCGGCCGGATCACGAGCGCCATCCGTCAGATTATTCCCGCCGGCGACCTTGATACCATCGCCGATAACATCGGCCTGCCGGTCAGCGCCATCAACACCACCTATAACAACAGCGGCACCATCGGACCGCAGGATGGCGATATCCTGATCGGCCTGAAAGATGGTCACCAGCCCACTGAAAATGTGATCGCGGCGCTGCGGCGTGAACTGCCGCAGCGCTTTGCCGGGACGACGTTCTCGTTTCTGCCCGCCGACATCACCAGCCAGATCCTGAATTTCGGTTCTCCTGCGCCAATCGACGTGCAAGTGACCGGGCGCAACCTGGTCGCGGTGCGCGCTTACGCCAACCAACTGCTGCCTAGGATATCGGCGATACCCGGCATTGCCGACCCGCGCATCCAGCAGCCGGCCGCAACTCCGCAATTCAACGTCAACGTCGATCGCTCGCGGATCGGCCAGTACGGGCTGACCGAGCGCGATGTGACCAATAGCCTGTCTACGTCGCTGGCCGGTTCGTCCCAGGTCGCGCCGGTGTTTTACGTCAATCCGCAAAACGGCGTGTCCTATGCCGTCGTCGCCCAGGCGCCCGAATATCTGGTGCAGTCGCTGAACGAGCTGGGCAATCTGCCGATCTCCGGCGCGGGCGGCGCGACGACGCAGCCGCTGAGCGGGCTGGCAACGCTGCAACGGTCGAGCACAACGCCAGTGGTATCGCATTACAACATCCAGCCGGTCATCGACCTCTATGCGACGACGCAGGGCCGCGACATGGGCGCCGTCGCCAGCGACATCCAGTCGGCGATCAAATCACTGGCGAAATCGCAGCCCAAAGGGGTGACCGTCGCCATTTCCGGACAATACGCGACCATGACCAAGGCGTTCACCGGGCTGGGGCTGGGGCTGGTGGCGGCGATCGTGCTGGTTTACCTGCTGATCGTGGTCAATTTCCAAAGCTGGGCCGATCCTTTCGTGATCATCACCGCGCTGCCGGCGGCGCTGGCGGGGATCGTCTGGACGCTGTTCATCACCGGTACGCCGCTGTCGGTGCCGGCGCTGACCGGGTCGATCATGTGCATGGGCGTCGCCACCGCCAACTCGATCCTGATGGTCAGTTTCGCCCGCGAACAGCTTGATGAGACCGGTGATGCGGTCGCAGCGGCGTTGAACGCCGGCTATGTGCGGTTCCGCCCGGTGCTGATGACCGCGCTGGCGATGATTATCGGCATGATCCCGATGGCGCTGGGCATGGGCGAAGGCGGTGAACAGAACGCGCCGCTGGGCCGCGCGGTGATCGGCGGGCTGCTGTGCGCCACCATCGCGACCCTGTTTTTCGTGCCCACCGTGTTCACGGTCGTTCACCGCAAGCACAGGCGCAACCCCACAGCCGCCGACATCGACCACGCATCCCCGGCACCGGAGCCGCAACCTCACCATGCCTGATACCATGCCCAATCACGCTGCCCCGCCCCTAGCGGACCCCGATGCCAGGGGTCAGGGGCCAGACGGAGCCACGCTGAAACGCTGGGGGATCATCGCCGCACTGTGCGCGCTGGCGATCGCCGCGATCGGCATCGTCAGCCGCATCCATTCACACGACTTGCTGCGCGACACCGCCGCGCAGGCCGCCATTCCGGTGGTCACCGTAGTCTCGCCCAGCCGCCCCGAAAACAATCCCCTGGTACTTCCGGCGAACATCCAAGCCTATAACAGCGCCGCAATTTTTGCCCGCACCAATGGCTATGTCCGGCGCTGGCTGGTCGATATCGGCCAGCAGGTGAAGGCAGGGCAAGTGCTGGCGACGCTCGACGCGCCCGATCTCGACCAGCAGTTGGCGCAGGCCCGTGCCGATTACGAAACTGCGCTCGCCAACCAGCATCTTGCCGAGATTACCGCACGGCGCTGGACGACGCTGCTGGCGCAGGATGCCGTCTCGCGCCAGGAAAGTGACGAAAAGACCGGCGATCTGGAGGCCAAACGCGCACTCTCCAACGCGTCCCTGGCCAATGTCCGCAGACTGCTGGCGCTGGAAGGATTTACCCGGCTGACCGCGCCCTTCGCCGGGGTGGTCAGCAGCCGCGCCACCCAGATCGGTCAGCTGGTGGTGACCGGCAACGCCGCGTCGCAGCCCTTGTTCACGATTTCCGACGTACACCGCATGCGCATTTATGTGCGCGTGCCGCAGGGCCAGACCGCGCAGGTCGAAAATGGCGCGACCGCGACGATCACGCTGCCTGAATATCCGGGGCGCACTTACACCGCAGCCCTTGTTCACAATTCGCAGGCGGTGGACCCGCAATCGGGATCGGTGCTGGTCGAACTCCAGACCGACAATTCCGATGGCGCGCTAAAGCCCGGCGCCTTTGCCGAGGTCAGCTTCGATCAGGGTAAAAACAGCAGCAGTACCGGTGACTTGACCGTGCCCGGCAGCGTCGTGCTGTACACCAATAACGGGCCGGCGATCGTGTTGGTCGATGGCCGCGGCGGGGCCACTGTCAAGCTCATCAAGATCACCCGGGACGCCGGTACGACCGTGTCCATCGCCGGCCTCCATGCCAATGACCGGATTATCGACACCCCGCCCGATTCGATCCGCACCGGCGACCGGGTCCGTGTCGCCATCCCGGCCAGGGGTGCTGCGAATGCGGCTTAGGCTGGCGGCGCTGGCGGTGACGTCGGCCATCCTGATTTCGGGATGTTCGCTGGCTCCCGCCTATCGCCCGCCGGTAATTCCGGCACCGGCGCTGTATAAAGAAGCTGGGGCACAGCCGCTGCCCGGCTGGACAATTGCGACCCCGATGGACGCGCAGGCACGCGGCGCGTGGTGGCAGGCGTTCAACGACCCGGTTCTCGACAATCTGGAAACCCGCGCGGCGGCTGCCAGCCCGACGCTGGCGGCGGCACTCGCCCGCTACGATCAGGCCCGCGCGCAAGTCGGCATCGCCGGTTCAGCCGAAGTGCCCGAGATCGATGCCTTGGGTCAGTACAGCAATAACCGCTCGTCCCATTCACCCATGAACAGCCGGGGGGTGCCGGGCACTTTCAGCGATGAAATCGTCAGCGGCACGCTGAGCTATGAATTCGATCTGTGGGGCCGTATTCGCAACACCGTGCAAGCCGCGCGCGCCAATGCCGCGGCCAGCAACGACGACCTGGCCTCGGCCCGGCTCAGCTTGCAGGCCGCGGTGGCCGATACCTACGTCCAGTTGCGCGGCCTCGATGCGCGGGCCGAGTTGTTGCGGCGCACGGTCGAGGCGTACAATCACGCTTATGAACTGACCACGGCACGCCACCGGGGCGGCATTGCCGCCGGGATGGACGTCAGCCGGGCCAGGTCGACGCTGGCCTCGGCGCTGGCACTGGTGTCCGATGTGGCGAACCAGCGTGCTGCCGATGAGCATCGCCTTGCCGCGCTGATCGGCGCAGTCACCTCCGATTTCACCATACCGCGCCGACTGGAAAGCATCTCTGTGCCGGCGATTGCGGCCAGTCAGCCCTCGACGCTATTGCAGCGCCGCCCCGATATCGCTGCCGCCGAGCGGCGCATGTTCGCTTTCAATGCCCAGATTGGTGTCGCGCGTGCCGCGCTGTTCCCCGATGTTACCCTGAGCCTTTCAGCAGGCTGGCAGACCACCGCAGGCGCGCTGTTCAGTGCGCCAAACACATTCTGGAGCCTGGGTCCGGCGCAGGCGCTGGCGCCGATCTTCGACGGCGGCCGCCGGCGCGCGCAGGTCAGGCTGTCCCGGGCGCAATACGACGAAGCCGCCGCCGTTTATCGCAATATTGTGCTGACCGCGTTTCGCGATGTCGAGGATGGGCTGGCGGCGTTGCGGCACTTGTCCGCCGAAGAACTCGACCAACGCGATGCGGCGACCTCGGCCCAGCGCACCAGCGATCTCGCATTGATCCGCTACCGCGCCGGGGCCGCCGATTATCTTGAAGTCGTAACCGCGCAAACCGCCGCGTTGACTGCCGAGGTCACGCTGATCAATCTGGAGACGCAGCGCCTGCGCAGCCATATCGCATTGGTGCAGGCGCTGGGCGGGGAAACGATGCCGGGGGCAACCGGCGCGCTCTCGCGTTGATCCCGAAAAAGCGGGAGTGAGCAATCATGGTCCTATTGGGGATCAGCGAGTTCACGACGATGCCCCGAACCTTCGAACAGGATCTGGCAAGTTATGCGCGCACTGGCGTCGATGCGCTCAAAGTGGTCGAGGCCAAGCTCGATCAGGCGCTCGCCGCGATCGAGGATGCGCGCCGGAACCGGCCGGGTTCAGCGGCACGACGTCGACGCCGAGCGGATTAACATTTTGCTGTAAATCTGTCGCAAAATCTCCCCCCCCTGCTGAGGGAGGAGGTTCGCGCAGCGAGACGGAGGGCGCGCGTTGCGGCGAAAAAGGCTGTTGGGGCCAGATTGCCTGCCGATCCGCCCCAGCCTCTCCCGCTCATGCGAGCCGGGCCGCGATGATATCGGCCACGCGCAAGGCATTGGCGATGATCGTCAATGTGGGGTTTACCGCCGAGATTGATGGAAAGAAGCTGGCATCGGCGAGGTAGAGGTTTTCGACCTCATGCGCCCGGCAATCGAGGTTCAGCACCGATGTCGCCGGATCGTTGCCGAACCGCGCCGTCCCCGCCTGATGCGCCGTCCCCGGCACGCCGATGTCCTGCCCCAGATACAGCGACCGGTCCAACAGCAGCGCGGTATTGCCGCTGCGATCCAGCACTTGCTTGAGCTTGGCCTTCAGCCGTTCCAGCGCTTGCGGGTTAGTCGGTCTGAGGTCCAGATGCACCTGGCCATCGCGATAATAGATGCGGTTGGCGGGGTCGGGCAAGTCCTCTGCCTGCAGCCAGAAGTCGAGCGAGTGGCGGGCGATCTGCTCGAACGGCAATCCTGGCAGCCATTCCAGCCATAGCGGCAGCACTTCGGCCTTGATCTGCCCGGTATGGCTGGTGGCCATCAGCTGGACCAGCCCCAGCGGATAGTCCCAGTCATCGCTGCCGAAATAGAAATCGCTGAACGCCAGCGTCTTCTGGAACACGGTGTCGTTGGGCTTGCGCATGACCGCCATCAGCACGCTCATTTCATGGCGCATGTAATTGCGCCCAAGCTGATCCGAACCATTGGCGAGGCCGGCGGGGTGCGTATCGCTGGCGGACCGCAACAGCAGCAGCGCCGATGACAAGGCGCCCGCCGCCACGACGACGATATCGGCGCTATAGTGCTCTACCTCGCCATTACGGGTGACCTCGACCGCGCGCACGATTTTGCCCGTGGGGTCCGTCAACAGCCGGCTGACATAGGCCCCGGTCAGCAGGGTGACATTGTCAAGCGCGCCCGGGCCATGCGCGGCCAGCATCGGGTCGATGCACATCACTTGCGCATCGGCCTTGGCGTTCAGCGGGCAGGGGAAGCCGTCGTAATAGCGACAACGAATGCAGGGGCTGGTCGGCGTGGGGCGCCCGTTTACCTCGTCGAGCCTGATCCCCAGGGGAATATGAAAGGGTTTCAACCCGATCGCGGCAAGCGATTCGGAAAGCTCCGCAATCTTTGGCTCATGACTGACCGGCGGGCGCGGATAGGGTGCCCGCGTCCAAGGCTCCAGCGGGTCTTCGCCGCGCGCGCCATGAACCTGGAACAGCTCTTCGGCGGCCTGATACCAAGGTTCGAACGCGGCGTAATCGAGCGGCCACGCCGGGGAAATTCCCCCCGAATGGACCACTTCGCCAAAGTCACGCTCGCGCATCCGGAACAAGGCGCCGCCATAAACCTTGGAATTGCCGCCGACGAAATAATGCAGTTGCGGCGCAAATGCATTGCCGCTTGCGTCGATCCAGCGCTCTTTTGCCTGATAGCGCCCCTCGACGAACACGGCCTCTGCCGACCAGTTCGCTTCCTCGCGTGGCAGATAATCGCCGCGCTCCAGAATCAGGACGCGCTTGCCGGTTTTGGCGATGCTCTGCGCCAGCGACGCCCCGCCGGGGCCGCTGCCCACAACGATGACATCGTACTGATCCACTGGCGGTTGGGCAGGCGACAATGCAACCTCGGATCCGGGGTTTTGCTGGCGAGGACTACGCTAGACTACCGCTTTCGTCCCCCGGTGACAACGCGTCGGCGAACAGGTCACAGTTTCGGCAACGTCACGCCGCGCTGCCCCATATATTTCCCGGCGCGGTCGGCATAGCTGATTTCGCAGGGTTCATTGCCTTGCAGGAACAGGAACTGACAGGCGCCCTCGTTGGCATAGATTCGTGCGGGCAGTGGCGTAGTGTTGGAAAACTCCAGCGTCACATGCCCTTCCCAGCCGGGCTCCAGCGGGGTGACGTTGACGATGATGCCGCAGCGCGCATAGGTGCTCTTGCCGAGGCAGATTACCAGCACATCGCGCGGCACCCGGAAATATTCGACGGTGCGCGCCAGTGCAAAGGAATTGGGCGGGATGACGCAGACGTCGGTCTTGCGATCGACGAAGCTTTTTGGATCGAATTCCTTGGGGTCGACGATCGAGGAATCGACGTTGGTGAAAATCTTGAACTCGTCGGCGACCCGCGCATCGTAGCCGTAGGATGACAAGCCGTAGGAGATGCAGCCGCCCTGCCGCTGGCTCTCCACAAAGGGCTCGATCATGGCGTGATCCTGGGCCTGTCGCCTGATCCATTTGTCGCTGAGTATGGGCATGACGCGCTGATGGCCGAAACCCCGGCTCGGGGGCAAGCCGCCAGCCGCGATTGTCCACCATCGTGGCTGGCGAGCCCCGGCGCCGGTCCCATCGCCGGGGTTTGTTGCAATTGCCAAAAGGCCGGGTTAACGCACTGCGTGATCTTGTTCCGAGAAAGGCTGGCTTCCAGGTATGCCCATTATCTCGCAGGGCGATCGCATGCCGGGAAACCGCAAGGAACGTGAGACTGCCTGGTATCTGCGCGGATCGGTGATCCGGGTGCTGCTGGTCGTATCCAGCCTGTTCGTCGCCATTTTCCTGTTGATCGGCCAGACCGTCGTGGCGCAGCGTCAGGCGCGGCAGGGGGTGATGCTCCAGGATGAAGCGTTGCTTTCGCTCAACGCGTTGATGGAAATAATGCTCGATGCCGAAACCGGCCAGCGCGGCTTTCTGTTGACGAGAAATCGCTTGTATCTGGAACCTTATGAGCTGGCCAAGGCGCAGTTGGATTCGCAGGTCGGCGTGTTGCAGCGCCTGGGTCAGCGCGCGAGCGGGGATGAGCAAAAGCACATCGCCGGGGCGCAACAGTTGATCCACACCAAGATCGGAGAGATGGACCGGACGGTGGAACTGGCCAGGGCCGGATTGATGCCGCTGGCCATCGCGCTCGTCCAGACTGACACCGGCCAGCATGACATGACCGAGCTGCGCCGCGAGCTGAGCTGGCTGCGCAGCGATCAAGCCATGCAGCGGCAAGCGGCGTTCGACCGCGTGCAAACTCTGGAAAACCGTTTGCTGCCGTTGGTCGGCCTGCTCGGCGTGGGCATGGTCCTGCTGGTGATTGTGGCCTTGCGCGGCGAGCGGCGCCGCGCCTGGGCCGAGGCCGAGGCCAGGCAGCTCCCGGCCTTGCAGGCGGCCAACGTGGAATCGCAGCTGCTGGCGCGCGAATTGAACCATCGGGTCAAGAACCTGTTCTCGGTAATGTTGTCGATCATCACCGTTTCGGCCCGCAAGCGAGCGCCCACCGCCGAGGTGCTCGATGACATCCGCTCGCGTGTGCATGCCTTGGCGCAGGCCCATTCCAGCAGCCAGGGATTGGGCCTGCAGGAAAGTTGCCAACTGACGGATGTCATCGACAATATCATGCGCCCCTATGCCGACGGCGTGGCGGGCCGCATACGCCTGTCCGGTCCGGACGTGGATTTGCCCCAACGGATGATTACCCCGATGGGGCTGCTGATCCATGAACTGGCCACAAATGGCTTGAAATACGGGGCGCTGTCGATGCCAGCGGGAATGGTCGAGATCGACTGGAATGTCACGACAGAGCCTGGCGGCGGCCGTATCCTGAAACTGAGCTGGATCGAATCCGGTGGTCCGGCGTTAAGCTGTGCGGCAATGTCGCTCATAGGGGACACTGGCTTGCAGCCTAAAGCTGGTTTTGGTTCGCGGCTGACCGCCATGGCCGCGCAGCAAATGGGCGGCGTGCTGGAACGCACATGGCCGGAAACCGGACTGCAGGTAACACTTTCTTGTCCATTGCCGTGATATCAGAAAACAGATGATGCAAAAATTCTGCAACTTGGCGATAGATGCCGGATTGTGAGTTGGTGATGCCGGATAATTTTGCCCCCCCGGTTACGGCAGAGACGGAGTTTGGCGCTGCCGATGGCGGAGGATTGCGGGGCCTGCGCGTGCTCATCGTCGAGGACGAAGCGCTGGTGGCGATCGACCTGCAATATGCATTCGAGGATGCCGGCGCCAAAGTGGTGGGGCCGGCAATGTCGTTGAGCTATGCGCTTGCTTTGGCTGGGGAGGCCGAGATCGACTGCGCTTTGCTCGATGTCGATATCGCCGGCCAGGACGTTTACCCGGTGGCGCAAGCGCTGCAACTTCGGGGCATTCCGTTCATTTTTCACACCGGCCACGGCTCGCGCCGCACCCATGGCGAAATGTTTCCCGGCGCGATTACCTGCCTCAAGCCGACCTTGTCCAACGTCTTGATCGATTTGTTGGCGGCCCTTTACAAGGGCGCGTGATTCAGATATCGCCCCGCCCGCTCTAAAGCCGGTGATACTCTCTGAACCATTGCACAAAATTCGGCACCCCGACCTCGATCGAAGTCGTCGGTGCGTAACCAAGATCGCGAGCGATCGCCTCGATATCGGCAAAACTCTGGAGCACATCGCCCGGCTGGATCGGCTGGAAATCGATGATTGCCTTGCGCCCGCATTCGGCTTCGAGAATTTCCACCACTTTCATCAGGTGTTCGCTGCGGTGATTGCCGATGTTGTAAAGGCGGTGCGATTGCAATGAACCGCCAGGCTTGGGCTGGCCGTCGTCGGGCGGGGGATTGTCGAGGCAGGCGACGATGCCGCTGACGATGTCGTCGATATAGGTGAAATCGCGGTACATGGCGCCGTGGTTGAATACCGGGATCGGCTGGCCGGCCAGGATTTTTTGAGTGAAAATCCACATCATCATGTCGGGACGACCCCACGGGCCGTAAACGGTGAAAAAACGCAGGCCCGTGAGCGGCAGGCGATAGAGATGCGCGTAGGTTTCGCTCATCAACTCGTCCGCTTTTTTAGTGGCGGCATAGAGCGACAACGGGTGGTCGACGCGGTCTTCGACGGCAAAAGGCAACTTCGTATTGCCGCCATAGACCGAGCTGGAACTGGCATAGACCATATGTTCGACGCCGCGATGGCGCGCGACTTCGAGCATGTTGAGATGGCCGACCAGATTGGCCTGCACATACGCGTGCGGGTTCTGGATAGAATAGCGCACTCCGGCCTGCGCGCCGAGGTGGACGATGCGGTTGAATTCGACGCCCGCAAGCACAGCGGTCAGCGCAGGGTAATCGGCGAAATTCTGGCGGTAGAAAACAAAACGCTCGCCCCCCGCTGCGCGCAACCCGGCCAGCCGCGCCTCCTTCAGCCGCACATCGTAATAATCGTTGACGCAATCAATGCCGATTACCGTGTCGCCGCGTGCCAGCAGGCGCAGCGACAGGCTGTAGCCGATAAAGCCGGCCGCGCCGGTAACCAGGATTTTCATGAGGTCAACCGCCCGACGTCGTCCTCGTGCCGGATAGTGGTGATGGTTTTCACGCGAATGCCCTTTCTGCCCGGTGCCGGGTTGACGCGGCCCAGTCGCTCTGTGCATCGCGATATGACCATGATCAAGCCGTTAGACAATGTGCCAGTCGGCCCAGCGCACGCGCTTCTGCGCCCGTCGCCCGCCAGCGTGCGGACGGCGGCTGCCTTCATTCTGGTTGCGCTGATCTGGGGCTCGACCTGGCTGGTGATCAAGCATCAGGTCACGGGCGCACCGGCCAGCTGGACGATCGCCTGGCGCTTTGTGTTTGCCTGCCCGTGCATGTTTGTGCTGGCGTTATGGCGGGGCGACAGTCTGCGCTTGTCAGGCGAGGGTGCGCGCGTTGCGGTTCTGGTCGGGGTCGTGCAGTTCTGCGCCAATTTTCAATTCGTGTACCGGGCGGAACAGCATCTGACATCAGGCCTGGTCGCGGTGCTGTACGCGCTGTTGATGGTTCCCAACGCGCTGTTCTCGCGGGTTTTCCTTGGGGTCCGGTTGTCCGCTGGCTTCATCGTCGGTTCAATCGTGGCGATGGCGGGGATCGGCCTGCTGCTGCTCCACGAATATCGGCTGGCGCCGCCCACGTCAGCAGTTCCGCTGGGGCTTGCGTTGGCGCTGGCGGGCCTGCTTTGTGCGTCGCTGGCCAACGTCCTGCAGGCGACCGCAGCCGGACGCCGCCAGCCGCTGGTGCCGATGATCGCATGGGCCATGCTGGCGGGGGCCGTCGCCGATGCGGCGCTGGCCTTTGCAACCAGCGGTGCGCCGGTGTTCAGCGCCAGCCCGGCGGTGTGGCTGGGGACTGCCTATCTGGCGGTGGCCGGATCGGCGGTCACTTTTCCGCTCTATTTCGCGATGATCCGGACGATGGGCGCGGGCCGTGCCGCCTATAACGGTGTCGCGGTGCCGGTGATCGCCATGGGATTGTCGACGCTGTTCGAGGGTTATCACTGGAGTCTGCTGGCCGGCAGCGGCGCGGCGTTGGCGCTGGCCGGGCTGCTGATCGCGTTATGGAGCAGGAAGTAGGGCAATCAGCCCCTCGCGATAGCCGGGATAGGCGGGGCGCCACCCCAGCACACGCTTTGCCTTGCCGTTGGCGACGCGGCGGTTCTCCTTGTAAAATCCCTGCGCCATCGGCGACAGATCGGCTGATGCCAGGCTTTGCACCGGCGGCGGGGCGATCCCGAGCAGGCGGCACGCCTCCTCGACCACCGCATTCTGATTGCAAGGCCGGTCATCGGCAAGGTTGTAAGCCCCGGTCGGCGCGTCGAGTGCAGCGACCACCCCGCTGGCGATATCTTCGACATGCACCCGGCTGAAGACCTGCCCCGGCACATCTATCCGATGCGCCTTGCCCTCGCGCACCCGGTCAAGCGCGCTGCGCCCCGGCCCATAAATGCCCGGCAAGCGAAACACCCGCGCGCCGCTGGCAAGCCACGCCGCATCGGCGGCAGCCCGCGCGCCTCGCCGACCCCGCCCGGTCGGCGCCGTCTCATCGACCCACGCCCCGCCGCAATCGCCATACACCCCGGTCGATGACAGATAGCCCAGCCACTTGCCACCCAGCGAGTCGCCATAGCAATCCAGCACCGGGTCGATGCCGCCGCCTGCGGGTGGCACCGATGACAAGACGTGGCTGGCATCCGCCAGTGCTGCCCGGACGCTGCCGGTATCGTCGAACGACAGCGTACCATCGCGCCCGGTGGAGATCACCTCCCACCCGCGCGCGCTTAGTTTTGCGGCAATATAGCCTGCGGTATAGCCAAGGCCGAAGATGAAGAAGCGGTGAGCCACGGACTCAGGCCGCAACGCCGAGTTGCCACAGGATGAAGGCAAATTCCTCGGCGGTCTCGCGCAGGCTTTCGAAGCGGCCCGATTTGCCGCCGTGGCCCGCGCCCATGTGCGTTTTGAGGATCAATTCGTGGCTGTCGGTTTTCAACTCGCGCAGCTTCGCCACCCATTTGGCTGGTTCCCAATAAGTGACGCGCGGATCGTTGAGCCCGGCTGTGACCATCAGCGGCGGATAGGCCTGGCGCGCGACGTTATCGTAAGGCGAATAGCTGCGGATCAGCTCGAAAGCGGCGCGGTCCTCGATCGGATTGCCCCACTCCGGCCACTCGCCGGGAGTCAGCGGCAGGGTCGCGTCGAGCATCGTTGCCAGCACATCGACGAAGGGCACTTGCGCGACCACCGCGCCCCACAAACCGGGATCGGAATTGATGACCGCGCCCATCAGTTCGCCGCCCGCCGATCCGCCTGAAATGCTGATGCGTGCCGGTGCGGTCAGCCCGCGTTCGATCAGCGCCTTGGCGACATCGACGAAATCGTTGAAGGTATTGGTGCGCGCCTCGCGCTTGCCGGCCTTGTACCACGCGCGGCCCAGATCGTCGCCGCCGCGGACATGGGCGATGGCATAGGCGAAGCCGCGATCGACCAGGCTGAGCCGCGCGGTGGAAAAGCCCGGCGCAATCGCCATGCCATAAGCGCCGTAACCGTAAAGATGCAGCGCGCCAGCGGCACCCAGCGCGCCGTCTTCTTGAAGGGATGGGCGATCCTTGCGCATGACCACGCTGACCGGCACCAGCGTCCCGTCGCGCGCGGCGATCTCCAGCCGCTGCGTGGTGTACAGCGCCGCGTCGTAGCCCGAGGGTATTTCCTGGACCTTGAGCACTTCCAGCCGCTGTTCGGCGATGTGGAAATCAAAGACCGTGGCGGGGCTGACCATGCTTTCGTAGGACAGGCGCAAGCGATTAGTGGCCCATTCGGGATTATCGGCGAGCGATGCCTCGTAGCTGGCCTCGGGAAAGGCGATCGGCTCGATCCGGCCTGCGTCGTCATAATACCGGACTTCGATATGGTCGAGCCCGCGCACGCGGCCTTCAATCACATAGAAATCGCGGAACAGGTCGAACCCGGTGAGGTAAAAGGCATCGCTGCCCGCGATCAGCGTCGTCCAGTCGCCCGGCGCGGACAGCGGCGCGGTTGCCAGGCGAAAATTCTCATGAGTGTCGTTGGCGTGGATGAACAGCGTGCCGTCATGCTCATCGACGTCGTATTCCACGCCGGGCTGGCGAGCGCGCACCAGAACTGCCGCCGCCAGCGGATCGCTGGCGGGGATCAGCCGCACTTCACTGGTTTCATGGTCACTGGTGGCGATGACCAGCCATTGCTCGTTGGCGGTCAGCGACGAGCCGACCCGAAAGCCCTCGTCATCCTCGTGATAGAGTTCGACATCGCTGGCCAGCGGCTGGCCCAGCCAATGCAGCCGGGCATTGTCGGTGCGCCAGTTGTCGTTGGCCAGGCTGTAGACCAGCGCCCGGTCGCCGGCGACCCAGACCAGCGCCGACAACGTGCCGGGGATCTCGTCGGGCAACACTTCGCCCGTGGCAATGACTTTGACCCGTGCGGTGAACCGTTCCGAGCCGTTGTCGTCCACGGCCCATGCGAGCAGGCGCCCGTCCTTGCTGATCGAAATCGCGCCGAGCTGGAAATATTCGAGTCCCTGCGCCAGCGCGACTTCGTCGAGGATCAGTTCGTCGGCGGTGCCGTCGTCCTTGGCGTCGTCTTTGGCATTGGCCGGCCGCCGCCACCATTTCTTGTATTCGGCGCCTTCTTCATATTCGATCCAGTAGACCCAGTCGCCATCCTTCTGCGGCACCGATTTGTCGGCTTCCTTGATGCGTCCGCGCATTTCGGTGAACAGGCGCTCGATCACCGGCTGCTGCGCCGCCATCCGCGCCTCGAACCAGGTGTTTTCGGCCTCAAGATGCGCCAGCACCGCTGCATCGGTCACGTCGGGATAGTTGGCATCGCGCAGCCAGGCATAATCATCGGTCACGGTGACGCCGTGATGGGTGGTGCAGTGGGGCCGTTTGACGGCGATGGGCGCAACTGGGGTAGGGGTGGAATATGTCATCGCCTGCCTATATGATGACGGATCAAGCCCCACAACCCGGACGCGCAGCCATGTTGATGCATACCCGTGAAACGCGAATCAAAGCCCTGCGCAATGAATTGAAGGCGCGCGGGCTCGACGGCTTTGTCATTCCGATTTCCGACGAGCATATGAGCGAATATGTCGGCGGCTATGCCCAGCGGCTCGAATGGCTGACCGGGTTTGCCGGGTCAGCGGGCACGGCAGTGGTACTGGCCGATACGGCGGCGATGTTCGTCGATGGCCGCTATACGCTGCAGGTGCGCGATCAGGTCGATGGGCGGTTCTACGACTATGAAAGCGTGCCGCAAACCAGTCCGGCGAAGTGGCTGAGCGCAAGGGTCAGCGCCGGTGCGCGCATCGGTTATGACCCGTGGTTGCATGGCAAGCCGTGGGTCGCCGCCACGACCAAGGCGCTGGCGACACATGGCGCCGCGCTGGTTCCGGTTGACAGCAACCCGCTGGACGCGGTGTGGGCCGACCGCCCCGCGCCCTCGCCCGCCCCGGCGTTTGTCCACGACGACGCGCTGGCCGGCCGGTCGAGCCAGGCCAAGCGGGCTGCCCTCTCGGCGTGGCTGGCCGAGCACCAGCTGGACGCCGTGGTGATCGCGGCGCTCGATTCGGTGGCGTGGCTGCTGAACATTCGCGGGACGGACGTCGCGCGTACGCCGGTCGCGCTGGCCTATGTGATCGCGCAGGCCGATGGCACCGCGACATTGTTCATTGCGCCCGAAAAGGTAACGCCCGAACTGCGCGCGCATCTGGGCAATGCGATCGGCATCGCGCCACGCGACGGCTTCGCCCCGGCCTTGGCGGCGCTGGCGGGCAAGCGGGTCAGTGCTGATCCTGACAATTGCGTGGCGGCCATCTTTGCTGCGCTGGCGGCAGCGGGCGCGCAGGTCAGCGAATTACGCGACCCGACAGTGCTGGCCAAGGCCTGCAAAAACGCTGCCGAAGTGGCCGGGCAACGTGCTGCCCAGGCCCGCGACGGCGCGGCGGTGGTGCGCTTTCTGCACTGGCTGGCCGAGGCGGCGCCGCACGGCGATGTGACCGAGATGATCGCTGCCGAGCGCCTCCACCAGTTCCGCCGCGACACCGGCGATTTGCGCGACTTGTCGTTCGACACCATCTCGGGCGCCGGGCCCAATGGCGCCATCGTCCATTACCGCGTAGCTGCGGAAACCAACCGGATCCTGGCCCCGGGCAGCGTCTATCTGGTCGATTCGGGCGGGCAATACCCCGACGGCACCACCGACATTACCCGCACCGTCTGGATCGCCGGCGACGCGGAACCCGATCCCGAGTTGCAGGATCGCTTCACCCGCGTGCTCAAGGGCCATATCGCACTGGCGCGCGCGGTGTTTCCGGCAGGGACTTGCGGCAGCCAGCTCGACACCCTGGCGCGCCAGTTCCTGTGGGCCGCCGGGCTCGATTACGCGCACGGCACCGGGCACGGCGTCGGCAGTTTTCTGGCCGTCCACGAAGGCCCGCAACGCATTGCCAAGGGTAGCGGCGGGCAGGCCGGCACCGGGCAGGAACTGCTATCGGGCATGATCCTCTCCAACGAGCCCGGCTATTACAAGACCGGCGCCTACGGGATCCGCATCGAAAACCTGCAATTGGTCGAGGCGCGCGACGTGCCCGGCGCCGAAGGCGCATTCCTGGGCTTTGAGACGCTGACGCATGTGCCGATCGACCGGCGGCTGGTGGATACGGCGATGCTGTCGCCGGAAGATCGCGACTGGTGGAATGCGTATCACGCCCGCGTCCTGGAAATCCTGGGTGCCAGACTGGACGGCGGTGCGCATGAATGGCTGGTCAAGCAATGTGGGGCGCTGTGATGGCCGCGGTGCCCGGCCGGGTCATCCTGATCCGCCATGCGGTGCAGGAGGCGACCGCTCCGGACCGGATTGATCGAAACCAAGGTTCGACAGGGTCGTATCAGCTGTCGGGCTGTCGCCGGTATTGACGGATCGATTCCAAGAACCTCGCCAGCGTCGGTGAGTTGTTATCTTTGAGATACATGCAGCTCAGATCTACCCACGCGCTTTCCGGCAGGTCGGACAATCGCTTGTACTGGACCCCGGGCATTGCCAGGGTCGTCGCACTTTCCGGTACGAGGGAAAGGCCAAAGCCGGCCGCGACCAGCGCGATCCCGCTCACCACATCGCCAACTTCCTGAGCCACTTTGGGGACAAAGCCAAAGTCATGGCAAATACCCCTGACTTTTTCGATGAACCCCGGCCGACCGACCGTCGGGAACAGGATAAACGGTTCGCGCGCAAGATCCGTCATGGCAATTTCCAGTCGCTGCGCCAGCGGATCGCTGGAATTGACGGCCAGAAAGAGCGGCTCGCGGCAGAGCTGCTCGACCAGGATGTCAGGCTGCGGCTCGATCATCCGGTTGAAAGCCAGGTTCAGCGTACGATTGCGCAAGGCGTCGAGTTGTTCGTCCTTGTTCATGGAATGCAGCGACACGTCGATGCCCGGGTAACGGGTGCGGAAGTCATGGACGATCTGTGGGATCGCCCCCAGAATACCCGAGCCGAACATGCCAATGTCCAATCGTCCGAGTTCCCCGCGCCCTGCGCGCTTGACCCGGTCCACTGCCAGTTCAAGCACCGACCTTGCGTGCTTCGCTTCCTTGAGGAACAACTGGCCGGGTTCAGTCAATGCCATGCCTCCAGGATGGCGCTCGAACAACTGCACGCCCAGATCGAATTCGAGTTGTTTGATCTGCCGGGTCAGCGGGGGTTGGGAAATATTGAGCCGCGCCGCCGCGCGGCCGACATTGCCCTCTTCGGCAACCGCGATGAAATAGTTCAGCTGGTTCAGCTTCATGACATTGACCCTATCGACATACCCATTCTGTATCAACCCGCATCGCTAATGGTATTTGAGGGTATGGCCGTTCAACGGCTATGGCCGGCGATGATGACCACACAACGTCCCCGCAAAGCCATCCGAGGCGGCCTGACGAGCCACGATGACGCTAAAATTACACAAGGATATTTAGATTAATGCCGATCATAGCTGTGACGATCGCCGAAGGGCGCAGCGTAGAAAAAAAGCGCAAGCTCATCCGCGCCCTGACCAATGCCGCTGTCGAGGCTTTTGAGGTCAAGCCAGAGCAGGTGCGGGTGATGCTCAACGAGCTTCCGCTCGACCATTATGCGGTCGCCGGGGTTACTTTTGGCGAACGGGCCGAGATGGGCGGAGAGCGCAAGTGAACAACATCCACAGCCCGTCAGCGGTCCCGGCGCCATCGGTTGTCGGCTCCCGCAAAACGCGCGGTGCGACCCGCTATTGCCATGATACTTCAGGTGATCGCGGCGAGGCCGTCATCGACGGTTACAAATATGACCAAGACTACCCGACGCTAATCCGGGATACATCGCAAACCGGGAACGCGTTGTTTGCGCAAGGCAGTCGGATCGTGCCGGGTTTCCGCGATGTCGTCACCTGATTCCTCGGGGCCGCCACAGGCTGTCGTCGTAGGCGCAGGCGGATCGTTCGGGACAGCCATCGTCGCGGCTTTGATCGAAGCGGGGCAACAGGTAATCGGCGTGGGACGCAACGTCACGGGCATGGCATCGCTTGTCGGCGCACACGGTTGCGCCTTCCGGGCGATTGCCGCCGACATCAGGTCGGACGATGCCATCGCAACGATCGGGGAGGCGATCACCGGCCCTGTTTCGATGGTTGTTCACGCACCCGGAGTGCCGGTTGCAGGTGGCATAAAGGCGGCATCGACGGCGGCACTTGTCGAAGCCTGTAACATCAAGGTTGGCGGCTTCGTCCGCCTGGTCCGCGCGGCCGAGCCGTATTTGCGCAGAGGATCGCGGCTGGTGGCGGTCGGTGGGCATTATGGCTTCGAGCCGACTGCTTATGCGGCGACAGCCGGGGTTGCCAACGCGGCGATTGCCAGTGTCGTGAAGCAGCTCAGCTGGGCCTATGGCGACATTGGTGTCACCGCACACCTCATCGCCCCCGGCCCCGCCGCTACCGCGCGCCTGCGCGCAGTAGCGCAAGCCCGGGCAAGCCAGCTGGGCACGTCGATCGACGACGTGCTGGGAGACATGATGGCGGAATCGGCGATCGGTGCTTTCGTGAATCCTGAACAGGTGGCCTGGGCCATTGCCCTGCTGCTCGATCCGCGCGCCGACGCCATGGCTGGTTCAACGCTGATGGTCGATGCCGGACGGCGACGCGCAATTGGCTGAGGACTGACAATGCCGATCATACAATTCCATCTTGTGCAGGGTGTCTATCCGGATTCGGAGATCGCCGATCTGCTCGCCGAGGCCAGCAGCGCCTATGTCCGGCTGCTCTATCCCACAGTTGAGCCACCGCCGCTCGACAGGGTCCGGGCCTTTGTAACATTCTGTGCCCCGCAATATTGGGCAACGGCCGGCCATCTGGTTTCGCAGGGAGGAACACCGGCACCGTATTTCACCTGCGTAGCGTTAAGCGGACGGCCCCAGGAACAGCTCAATTCGCTTTTGTCCGTGTTTACCGACTTGATCGAACGATATTGCAAGTGTGAAAGATCACTGATTCGTGGCCACATCATCTCAAGCGATCCCGCGCACTGGTCGATTGGGGGAATCCCTGCCAGCGATGTCAGGCGTGACGAGACTGCCAGCCGGGCGGGGGGAAGTTGATGGCGAGCGCGGGCGATACGGAGGTGAAACAGCCTGCACGCGGTGGCTGGCGCAGCAGGCTCCGGGTTTTGTTGTCGCATCGTTTAAAATGAAAAACGAAGCCGACGGTCAGGCGTCACGCTTTAATGATCGCCGCGTCCGAAATCCGGCCTAGCGTCGTCCTGGCCTTGTTCGATGATCGAGCGGCGCACGGCGCGGGTGCGGTTGAAATGGTCGTGGAGGACGGCGCCGTCGTCGATGCGGATGGCGCGTTGCAGCGCGGTCAGGTCTTCGGTGAAGCGCTGGAGCATTTCCAGCACGGCGTCCTTGTTGGCCAGGAAGACGTCGCGCCACATCGTCGGGTCGGAGGCGGCGATGCGGGTGAAATCGCGAAAACCGCCCGCGGAATATTTGATCACCTCGCTTTGCGTCACCTCTTCCAGATCTGACGCGGTGCCGACGATGGTATAGGCGATCAGGTGCGGCAGGTGGCTGGTGACGGCCAGCACGCGGTCATGGTGCGCGGCATTCATCAGTTCCACTCGGGCACCGAGCGTTTCCCAGAATGCATGCAATCGCCCGACCAGCACGGGATCGGCCCCGTCGGGCGGGGTAATGATGCACCAGCGGTGGCGGAACAGCGCGGCGAAACCAGCGTCCGGCCCCGAATGTTCGGTGCCCGCGACTGGATGCGCGGGGATGACGGGATTGTTGGGCAATTCCGCTGCCAGCGCCTTGGCGACCGAGACTTTGCACGAGCCGACATCGCTGATGAGCGTGCTGTGCGGCACGGCGCCCGCTATTTCCTGCGCGGCTTCGGCCATGGCGCCGGGTGGTACGCAAAAAATCACCAGGTCAGCCGTTGCCACGGCGTCGGCGGAGCGTTCATACACCTGATCCACCAGACCGCGCTCGGTGGCGCGGCGGCGTGTATCGGGGTCACGATCATAGCCGGTGGTGGTGGCGCCGGGCAGAAATTCGCGCACGGCCAAGCCGATGGATCCGCCGAGCAGCCCGAGGCCGATGATGGCGATCCGGTCGAAACTCATGCGGCGCACTGCGTCAGGCGGTGCAGCGCGGCGGCCACGTCGTCCATCTGTTCAGGCGTGCCGATGGTGATGCGCAAGGCTTGCGGCAGACCCTGCCCCGGCAACCAGCGGGTGATCGTGCCCGCGTCCATCAGTCCATGATATGCCGCCTCGGCCGTCAGCGTTCCGGTGAACAGCACCAGCACGAAATTGGCCTCGCTGGGCAGCGCGCGCAACCCGTGATTGCCCATCGCCGCGATTGCCCGGACGAACCGCGCGCGTATCGCGATATTTTCCGTGCGTGAATGCTCGACGAACGGCTGATCGCCCAACGCGGCCAGCGTCGTCGCCTGCGCGCTGTTGCTGAGGTTGAAAGGACCGCGCAGCCGGTTGAGAATCTCGATCAGTCCCCGCGCGCCCGTGGCCCAGCCCACCCGTTCGCCCGCCAGCCCATAGGCCTTGGAAAAGGTGCGCGTCACCAGCACATTGGCGTAGGTGGCGGCAAGATCGAGGCTGCCGTCATCATCGTGGGGTGCGACATATTCCGCGTAGGCCTGGTCAAGCACCAGCAGCACATCGCGCGGTACCGCGGCATGCAGCCGCGCCAGTTCCGCGCGGCGCAGAAAACTGCCAGTAGGATTGTTGGGATTGGCAATAAATATGACCCGCGTCCGCGGCGTGATTTGCGCAATCAGGGCATCGACATCCGTGCCGTAATCCATGTCAGGCACCACCACCGGCGTGGCCCCGCAGCGCCGCGCGGCAATGTCGTAAAGCGCAAAGCCATAGCGCATGTAAAGCACCTCGTCGCCCGGCCCGGCGAAGGCGCTGGCCGCCACGGTCAGCAATTCGCCTGAGCCGGTGCCGCAGACGATGCAGGCGGGATCGATGCCGTGCAATGCGCCCAGGGCCCGACGAAGGGCATGGCTGTCGGGGTCGGGATACAGCGCGGGGGGAGCGATATGATCGCGCGCGGCCAGTACCGCAGGGCTGCAACCCCACGGGTTTTCGTTCGCGGAGAGCTTGATCAGCGGACGCCCATCAGCGCCGGCGCTTTTTCCGGCGACATAGGCATGGATACCGCTGATCCAGAGCTTGGGGACGGGGCAATCGACCATGACGCTTGCGCCTTAGCAGCCCCCCCGCCTTTTGCCAGCCCTGAAGCCCGACCGTAAAGCCCAGTCGTGAACCATTGACACTTCTGCCGCGACCTCCCAACTCCCGGTGCCATGCCCACTTGTCTTTCCCCGTCCCCTGGCACCGACCCGACCCGGACACTGACGTTAACTCAGCCGCTGCCGCTCGACTGCGGGCAGCAGTTGGCGGACGTGTGCATTGCCTATGAAAGCTATGGCACGCTGAACGCCGACGCCAGCAACGCGGTGATGGTTTGCCACGCCACCACCGGCGACCAATTCCTGGCCAGCCAGAACCCGCTCACCGGCAAGGCGGGCTGGTGGAGCCGATCGGTGGGGCCGGGCAAACCGATCGACACCGACCGCTTCTTCGTGATCTGCGCCAATGTGCTGGGCGGCTGCATGGGCTCAACTGGCCCGGCCAGCATCGCCAGCGATGGCCAGCCCTATGCCATGCGCTTTCCGGTCATCACCATCCGCGACATGGTGCGCGCGCATCTGGCGCTGCTGGACGCGTTGGGCATCGCCCGGCTGCATGCCGTGCTCGGCGGATCGATGGGCGGGATGCAGGCGCTCAGCCTTGCCGCGAACTGGCCGGACCGGGCGCTGCGGGTGATGGCCATTGCCGCCACCGCCGCCATGCCCGCACAGAACATTGCCTTTCAGGAGGTTGGGCGGCAAGCGATCATGGCCGATCCGAATTGGCAGGAAGGCGCCTATTACGGCACTGGCCAGGCGCCCGATGCGGGGCTGGCGGTGGCGCGGATGGCCGCACATATCACGTATCTCTCCGAGGAGAGCATGCATGAAAAATTCGGTCGTCGGTTGCAGGATCGTGAAACCAAGACGTTTGGTTTCGACGCCGATTTTCAGGTGGAAAGCTATTTGCGCCACCAAGGCGTGACCTTCATTTCGCGCTTTGATGCCAATTCCTATCTCTATATCACCCGCGCGATGAGCTATTTCGATCTTGCCGAAGAGCATGGCGGGCGGCTGGCCGAAGCATTTTCCGGCACAGCCGCACGCTATTGCCTGGTCAGTTTCGACAGCGACTGGCTTTATCCGACGCCGGAATCGCGCAAGATCGCCCATGCGCTGAACGCAGCGGGCGCGGCGGTCAGCTTTGTCGAACTGTCGGCGCCATTCGGGCATGACAGTTTCCTGCTCGACGTGCCCGCGCTGGATCGCGTAATTTCCGGATTCCTCAACCAGTGACCGGGCCAAAAAAAGTGACTGGGCCAATACGTCACCTGCGCCCCGATCTCGCGCTGATCGCCGGGAATATCACGCCGGGCAGTCGGGTACTCGATATCGGCTGCGGCGATGGCACGTTGCTGGCGGCGCTGCGCGATCAGTCTGGTTGCGATGCGCGCGGCATGGAACTCGACCCGCATAATGTCGCCGATTGCGTGGCTCAGGGGCTATCGGTGATCCAGGGCGACGCGGATGCCGATCTCGCCTTTTATCCCGATGCCAGCGTCGATTACGCGGTGCTGAGCCAGACGTTGCAGACCACCAAGCGGCCCGACCTCGTGCTGGAGGAATTGCTGCGCATCGGCCGCCATGCCTTTGTCAGCTTTCCCAATTTCGCTTACTGGCGGGTGCGGGTCTCGCTGCTGTGGCACGGACGGATGCCGGTGACGCGGCTGCTGCCCGTGGCGTGGTATGAAACCCCCAACATCCACCATCTTACCGTTGCCGATTTCCGCGACCTGATGGGCAGGCGCGGCATCATCGTGGAGCAGGCGTGGTTTCTGTCGGGCGCCGGGCTGGTACGCGGGGCGGCGGCCAATTGGCGGGCGGACCATGCCGTGTTCCTGTTGAAGCGCCCCGACTGACTCCGGTATCGGAGCAGGATGACTTGCGGTCATCTTGCGCGGGAACGCTGTGCCGCAAATCTGCATCAACCCGTGTACCCTGAGCTTGCCGAAGGGAGGTCTTCCCCCGTGGGGCCCTACTCGACAGCACGAAAAAAGCACAACCCTTCGACAAGCTCGGGGAAGGCAGGGTGTGAGAGTGATCCGGGACTTCAGCCCAATGCTCTAAAAACTGTTCTTGGCTTCACGCAGCGCGGCAAAAGTCGCGACCGCATCGCCGCCGCCCCAGCGCGCCTGCATAGCCTTGTCATCCGCACGCAGGAACGGATTGGTGGCCAGTTCGCGACCCAGATTGAACGGCACCGTCGGCTGCAGGTGCGCGCGTTTCTCGGTTATTTCGCGCCCGTATTCGGCCAGCGCCGCATTCTCCGGATCGGCATGAAGCGCAAACCTGGCGTTGGACGCGGTGTATTCATGCGCGCAGTACAGCGTGGTTTGCGGGGGCAGCACCTTGAGCCGCGACAGGCTGGCCCAAAATTGCGGCGCGGTGCCTTCGAACATGCGGCCGCAGCCCAGCGCAAACAGCGCATCGCCGACAAAGGCGATATTCGCTTCGGGCAGATGGTAAGCGATGTGGCCCAGGGTGTGCCCGCCAACGTCGATGACGTGCGCGGTATAAGCGCCCAGCCTGACCTCATCTCCTTGGGCGACGGTCCGATCGACATCGGCGATCTTGCTTGCTTCGGCGGCGGGGGCGGTGATTGTGCAACCGGTGGCCAGCTTGATCGCAGCATTGCCACCAGCGTGATCGGGATGCCAGTGGGTGTTCCAGATCTGGGTAATGCGCCAGCCCTTGGTGGCGGCGGCGGCCAGATAGGCATCAGCATCGGGGGTGTCGATACAGGCGGTCTCACCGCTGACGGGATCGTGCAGCAGAAAACCGTAATTGTCTTCGAGGCACGGGAATTGGTGGATTTCAAGGGACACGGGGGATCTCCGGGATGATTCCCGTCAACATAGTGCGTCATCGCTGAAACGGCAAAGCCCGCCCGCTCGGAAGAGCGGACGGGCTTTGTTTTAAGCCGCAAAGTTTAAGTGTTACGTGCGATTCTTGAGCGCGGCGCCCAGGATGTCGCCCAGCGAAGCGCCGGCATCCGAGGAACCGTACTGTTCCACGGCTTCCTTTTCCTCGTGCAACTGGCGTGCCTTGATCGAGAAGTTGGGCTTTTTCGAGCGATCGAAACCGATGACCATGGCGTCCAGCTTCTGGCCGACCTGAAAGCGGTCGGAGCGCTGTTCGTCGCGGTCGCGGCCAAGGTCGCTGCGCTTGATGAAGCCGGTCGAGCCATCTTCGCCGGCCTGGACTTCGAGGCCGCCTTCGCGGACTTCGAGCACGGTGACGGTGATGACTTCGTTGCGACGCAGCGCACCGGCAGCGGTAGCAGCAGGCGTGCCGGCGGCAGCCGGAGCACCCTTTTCAAGCTGCTTCATGCCAAGGCTGATGCGTTCCTTTTCGACATCGACATCCAGCACGACCGCCGAGACGTCCTCACCCTTGCGGTGCAGCGCCAGCGCGTCTTCGCCCGAGATGCCCCAGGCGATGTCGGACATGTGGACCATGCCATCGACGTCGCCATCCAGGCCGATGAACAGGCCGAATTCGGTGGCGTTCTTGACTTCGCCCTCGACCGTGGAGCCCACCGGATGCTTGTCGGCAAAGGCTTCCCAAGGGTTCTGGATCGCCTGTTTGAGGCCCAGGCTGATGCGGCGCTTGTCCGAATCGACTTCCAGCACCATAACATCGACTTCCTGGCTGGTCGAAACGATCTTGCCGGGGTGGACGTTCTTTTTCGTCCAGGACATTTCCGACACGTGGACCAGGCCTTCGATGCCCGCTTCCAGTTCGACGAAGGCGCCGTATTCGGTGATGTTGGTGACCACGCCGTGCAGCTTCGCGCCGACCGGGTACTTGGCGGCAACGCCATCCCAGGGATCGCTTTCCAGCTGCTTCATGCCCAGGCTGATGCGCTGCGTTTCCTGGTTGATGCGGACGATCTGGACCTTGACTTCATCGCCGATGTTGATGACTTCGCTGGGGTGATTGACGCGCTTGTAGCTCATGTCGGTGACATGGAGCAGGCCGTCGATGCCGCCCAGGTCGACGAACGCGCCGTAATCGGTGATGTTCTTTACCGTGCCGACGATGATCTGGCCTTCGGCCAGATTCTGGATCAGGCCGGTGCGCTGTTCGGCGCGGGTTTCTTCCAGGACGGCACGGCGTGACACTACGATATTGCCCCGGCGGCGGTCCATTTTCAGGATCTGGAATGGCTGCGGCACGTCCATCAGCGGGGTGACATCGCGAACCGGACGGATATCGACCTGGCTGCCGGGCAGGAAGGCCACGGCGCCGTCGAGATCGACGGTGAAGCCGCCCTTGACCCGGCCAAAAATGACGCCTTCGACGCGCTTGCCTTCGCCGAATTCGTTCTCAAGCTTGTCCCATGCGGCTTCGCGGCGGGCGCGGTCGCGCGACAACATCGCTTCGCCGTCGGCATTCTCGACGCGGTCGACATAGACTTCGACTTCATCGCCAACCGACAGGCCATGCGGTTGACCGGGCATCGCGAATTCACGCAGCGCCACGCGGCCTTCACTTTTCAGGCCGACGTCAATGACGGCCTTGTCGTTTTCAATGGCGGTAACGGTGCCCTTGACGACGCGACCTTCAAAGCCGCCGGACCCGGCGCCGCCGAGTGTTTCGTCAAGTAGAGCCGCGAAATCATCGCGGGTAGGGTTTGCCGCAGTGGCCATTCAAAGAAATCCTGATTATGATTTTGCCGGCCAGGCGGTTGAATCCGCTGGTCTTTTCACCGCACCAACACCATGCCGGAACGGGGCTAAGGGCCGAAGTGCCTGCAAGACCGGATGCCAGCGCAGGCGTTCCCATACGGATTCGAAACCGCAATGAACGCACTGCGCTTAGGTAAAATCCGGCGAAAAGGCAAGAGCATTGGGCCTCTTGTTTTCGAACCGCAAAAGGCCACATCGCCCGTATGACCAAATTGTCCTTCCTCGATCTCGTCCCCGTCCTCGAAGGCGGCACGATCTCTTCCGCGCTGGCGAATGCCGCCGATATCGCCGCGCATTGCGAGGCATTGGGGTTTGCGCGCTATTGGATTGCTGAACACCACGGCATGGCGGGCATCGGCGGGGCGGCGACCAGTGTCGTGCTGGCGCATGTCGGCGCAGCGACGCGCACCATGCGGATCGGGTCCGGCGGGATCATGCTGCCCAATCATGCGCCGTTGCAAATCGCCGAGCAGTTCGGCACGCTGGACGCGCTGTTTCCGGGGCGGGTCGATCTGGGGCTGGGCCGCGCGCCGGGCTCGGACGGGCGGGTGGCGCAGGCGTTGCGGCGCACGCTCAATAGCTCGCCCGACAGTTTCGTTCAGGACGTGCTGGAATTGCAAAGCTATTTCGCCGGGGACGACCGCGCCGGATTCAAGGCTGTGCCCGGTGCCGGGGCGGACGTGGCATTGTGGATTCTGGGTTCCAGCACGTATGGCGCGCAGGTCGCGGCGGCGCTGGGGTTGCCGTATGGCTTTGCCTCGCATTTCGCACCGCAGATGCTGGACCAGGCGCTGGCGATTTATCGCGCGAATTTTCGGCCGTCAGCGGTGCTGGCGCAGCCTTATGTTTCGGTCGGGTTCAATGTGTTTGCGGCGGACAGCGATGCAGAGGCAGAATTGGTCGCTTCATCGATGCAACAGACGTTCGTGGCGCTGCGGACCGGCGCGGTCGGCGGCGGGTTCCGTCCCCCCGTGCCCGGCTATTATGACAGCCTGCCCGCGCCGGTGCAGCGGATGCTCGACGACACCATGACTTGCGCCGCTACGGGCACGCGCGCGGTGGTGAGCGAGCGGCTGGCCGCGTTCATCGCGCGCACCCAGGCCGACGAAGTGATCGTGACCAGCCAGATTTACGATCACACCGCAAGGTTGAGCAGCATCGCGATTGCGGCCGAAGCGATGGCGTTGGTCAAGGCGGAGCTTGTACCAAGCTGACTGACCAGCCTCCCCCTGAGAGATCATGCCCTTCTGAGGCGCTCCACGATGGCGAAGGCTGCGGTAATGGCGGCGGCGCGGTCCAGATTTGACGTATCGAGCAGCGTGGCGCCGTCTGCGGCCACCAGCGGGGACAGTGCACGGTTGCGATCGCGGTCGTCGCGAGCCGCAAGATCGGCTTCGATGCCGGCCAGCGCGAGAGTCCGGCCGGCGCCTTGCATTTCCAGATAACGCCGCATGGCGCGGGCCGCCACGCTGGCGGTAATGAACAGCTTGGCCTCGGCTTCGGGCGCGATCACCGTGCCGATGTCGCGGCCATCGAGCACCGCTCCACCGGGTTGCAGGGCAAAGGCGCGCTGGCGGTCGTACAACGCGGCGCGGACGGCGGGATGGACCGAGACGCGGCTGGCGGTGCCGCCGCTGGCTTCGCTGCGCAATTCCGGATCGCCGAGCAGCGCGTCGTCGAAAGCGCAGGCGGTCAGCGCGTCGATGGGCGAATCGGGGTCTCCCCGGTTCAACGCCACTTGCCGGCCGACGGCGCGGTACAGCAGCCCGGTATCGAGGTGTGGTAGGCGGTAATGCGCGGCCAGCGCCTGCGCAATCGTGCCCTTGCCCGACGCGGTCGGGCCGTCCACCGCGATGATCATGCCACTGGACCGCCTGAGCCGAGGCTGTCCAGCAGCGCCTCGAACGTCGGGAAGCTGGTGGCGATGGGCCGGGTATCGTCCACTTCCACCCCGGCGCGGCTGACCAGCCCGGCAATTGCCATGGTCATGGCGATGCGGTGATCGAGATGCGTGGCGATTGGTGCCTGCGCGGTGCCAGCCAGCGGCTCGCCGTCAGTGCCGTCGATGACCAGCCCGTCCGCCGTCTCGGACACACGCGCGCCGATTGCCGTCAGCGCGGCGGCCATCACCGCCAGACGGTCCGATTCCTTTACGCGCAACTCTTCGAGGCCGGAGGTGGTCGTGCGGCCCTTCGCCAGCGCGGCGGCGAGAAAGAACACCGGAAATTCATCGATCATGCTCGGCGCCAGTACCGGGTCGACAGCGATGCCGGTCAGCGCGGAGTGTCGCACGTGCAAATCGGCCACGGGCTCGCCCCCGACTTCGCGCGGATTCACCATCAGGATCGCGCCGCCCATCTGGCGCAACACGGTAATCAGCCCGGCGCGCGTCGGATTGAGGCCGACATTGCGGATCGTGATGTCGCTGCCCGGCACCAGCAATGCCGCGACGATAAAGAACGCCGCCGACGACGGATCGCCGGGCACATCGATAGTTTGCGGGCGCAGTTCGGCCTCGCCGCGAATGCGGATGATCCGGGTGCCGTCGCTCTCGCATTCAACGCTCAGGTCCGCCCCGAAACCGGCCAGCATACGTTCCGAATGATCGCGGGTGGGCACCGGTTCGATGACCGTGGTGATACCGGCGGTGTTGAGCCCGGCAAGCAGGATCGCGCTTTTGACTTGTGCCGAGGCGACCGGCAGGCGGTATTCGATCGGCACCGGCGGCGCTGCGCCGCGCAGCATCAGCGGCAGCCGTCCACCCGGCGAAGCGGTGATGGCGGCGCCCATCCGGCTCAGGGGTTCGATAACCCGGCCCATCGGCCGCCCCGACAGGCTGGCATCGCCGATGAAGGTCGCGGTGATGGCGTGGCTGGCGATCAACCCCATCAGCAGCCGCGTCGAGGTGCCCGAATTGCCCATGTCCAGCGCGATCTGCGGTTGCAGCAACGCACCCACGCCCACACCATGCACCTGCCATTCGCCTTCGCCGCTACGCGTAATCGTGGCGCCCATCGCCCGCATGGCAGCGGCGGTGGCCATCACGTCTTCGCCTTCCAGCAACCCGGAAATGTGGCTTGTCCCCACCGCCAGTGCCGAGAGCATCAGCGAGCGATGGCTGATCGACTTGTCGCCGGGCACGCGAAAATCGCCTTTAAGCGCTCCGACCGGCAGAAACCGGCGCGGGCGCATAGCCGGGTCATGCGCAGATGGATCAGGGGATGACACGGCGGGGTGCGGCTTTCAGGCAAGGGTTGGGGGCGGGTAAAGGAGGTGGGTAGATGCGCGCGGGCTTTTGACAGCGCGCGCCGCCTATGGCAAGGCGCGGCCGCTTACGGTCCTGCGCTAGCCGCAGCTTTATACTGATTGAAATCGGGATCGCCGCCCTGCGGCGCGCCACATCGAGGAAATACCATGGTCAAGCCTGAATGGGGCGCCAAGCACGGCTGCCCGAAATGCGGCACCCGCTTCTACGATCTCGGCAAGAGCGATCCGATCACTTGCATCGAATGCGGCTATGTCTGGAATGCCGACCCGGTGCTGAAATCCAAGCAGCCCGTCGCTTATGAAGAAGTGCAAAAGGCCAAGGTCGTCGAAACCGCCGATGGCGATCTTGCCGAAGAGGACATCGACATCGACGAGGACGGTGATTCGCCGGACAATGACGTCGATCTGGGCGGCGACGAGGATCTCGGCGTGCCGAGCCATGATGACGGCGAACCTCACGAGATGTAAATTCCAAACCAGGTTCCGCCGGAGTTTTCGCGGCGGAACCTGCCAAATCCCCCCTTGCCAAGCCGGAATGGTGCTCCTAGAGGGCGTCTCTCCCGGCGATAGCTGGGGGGTGGCCACTTGTTTGGCCGCATGAATGGCACGGGGCCTTAGCTCAGCTGGGAGAGCGCCTGCATGGCATGCAGGAGGTCAGCGGTTCGATCCCGCTAGGCTCCACCATTCATTGTTCTGGGTTTCGCTTTGGCGATACGCTGGCTGACGAGGTTTCGTCCGCCGGCATTTTTGCCTTGGTGCATTTGTTCGGGTGCGATTGGCCCCGGTGGATTTGATGTGGTGCTGGTCGGCGAGGTTTCGCTCACCGGCGTTTTTGGCATGACGGAGTTGCCTTAAGCATGTTCGATAGTCTGGCAGACCGGCTCGGCGGCGTCTTCGACAAGCTGCGCGGACGTGGCGCGTTGCAGGAACAGGATGTGCGCGATGCCATGCGCGAAGTGCGCGTGGCCTTGCTGGAGGCCGACGTGGCGCTGCCCGTGGTGCGCCGCTTCATCGACCAGGTGACCGAACTCGCCATCGGCCAGAGCGTGCTGAAATCGGTCACGCCGGGCCAGCAGGTCGTCAAGATCGTCAATGATGCGCTGGTCGAGATGCTGGGCGGTGCCGAAACCGTCGGTCTTGATCTGAACGCGACGCCGCCAGTGGTAATCATGATGGTCGGCCTGCAAGGCTCGGGCAAGACCACGACCACTGCCAAGCTGGGCAAATTGCTCAAGGAACAGCAGGGCAAGAAGGTGATGATGGCGTCGCTCGACGTCAATCGCCCCGCCGCGCAGGAACAGCTCAAGGTGCTGGGCGAGCAGATCGGCGTTGCCACGCTGCCGATCATTGCCGGGCAACAGCCTGCCGATATCGCCGCGCGCGCGCTGCATTCCGCCAAATTGCAAGCGGTGGATGTGCTGCTGCTCGATACTGCCGGGCGCCTACACGTCGATCAGCAGCTGATGGACGAAATGCAGGCGGTGGCGGCCATCGCCAATCCGCGCGAAGCCCTGCTCGTCGTCGATGCGCTGACCGGGCAGGACGCGGTCAATGTCGCGCAGAGCTTTGCCAGCCAGATCGCGCTGACCGGCGTGATCCTGACCCGGATGGACGGCGATGCGCGCGGCGGCGCGGCGCTGTCGATGCGCGCGGTCACGGGCAAGCCGATCAAGTTTGCCGGCACCGGCGAAAAACTCGATGCAATCGAGCCGTTCCATCCCGAGCGCGTCGCCGGACGCATTCTGGGCATGGGCGATGTCGTCAGTTTGGTTGAAAAGGCGGCGGCGGCGGTCAATGCCGATGACGCCGAACGGCTTGCCCAGCGCATGGCCAAGGGCCAGTTCGACATGAACGACCTGCGCCTGCAGTTGCGCCAGATGCAGAGCATGGGCGGGCTGGGCATGCTGGCCGGGATGATCCCCGGCATGAAGAAGGCCAAGGCGGCGATGGCGCAGTCGGGAATGGATGACCGGGTGCTGCTGCGCATGGATGCGATAATCGGCTCGATGACGCCCAAGGAACGCGCCCGGCCCGAACTGCTCAACGCCAAGCGCAAGATTCGCGTTGCCAAAGGCTCGGGCACGCAAGTGCAGGACATCAACAAGCTGATCAAGATGCACCAGGAAATGGAGCGGGCGATGAAGCAGATCAAGAAGATGGGCGGCATGAAGGGGCTGGCGGCATTGTTCGGCGCAGGCGGCGGCAAGGGCGGTGGCTTAGGCGCCGCCATGCCCGGCATCGCCTCCGACATGGGGATGGGTGGCGGTCCGGCCGGACTTGGCGGAATGGGCGGCGGCTTACCCGGCTTGGGCGGGCCCGATTTTTCAAAATTCCTGAAAAAGTGATGCCAAGACATAAAAATAATAAGTTATTCTTGTTCTCCCAAATTCATGGGTAAAGCATTCAGTTAAAGTTTTGATTTAATTTCGAAAATTAATAACTATCTAAATAAGTTGAAAGGTAAAATTCGATGTCAGTTGCTATTCGTCTGTCGCGTGGCGGTTCCAAGAAGCGCCCCTACTACAAGGTCGTCGTCTCCAACAGCCGCGCTCCGCGTGACGGCAAGTATCTCGAACAGGTCGGCACTTATAACCCGCTGCTGGCCAAGGACGATGTCGCTCGCGTGCGTCTGATCGAAGACCGGTTGCGTTACTGGCTCAGCGTTGGCGCGCAGCCGACCGATCGCGTCGCCCGCATGCTTGACAAGGCCGGGATCAAGGAACGCGTAGCCACCAACAACCCGCATGCCGGCGAGCCTGGCAAGAAGGCCAAGGAACGCGCCGACGACAAGGCCGCGAAGATCACCGAAGCAGCAGACGCTGCTGCCGCTGCGGCTGCTGACGCCGCTGCTGCCGCCGCTGCCGCCGCCGCACCAGCACCCGTTGCTGAAGCGGAAGCCGAAGCGCCGGTTGCCGAAGCCCCCGCTGCTGAACAGACCGAAGGCTGAAAAATTGACCACGGACCGGCCTGTGACTCTGGCGGCGATCATCGGCGCGCATGGGATAGCGGGCGAGGTTCGGCTAAAGCTGTTCGGAGAAGGCGTGGCGACGCTGAAGCGTTACCCCGCCTTCAACGACGGCGCCTTGACCGTGGAAAAGCTGCGCGATGACGGCAAGGGCGGGGCGATTGCCCGGCTTGCGCAGGTTACCGATCGCAGCGGCGCAG
>JAYUBN010000144.1:0-4270 GCA_043740855.1 Sphingomonadales bacterium
GTGGTGATGGTCGATCGCAATCCGGAACCGCTGGCGCAAGAAGCCGCCGAGTTGCGCGCGGCAAGCAATTCTGTGGAACATCACGCGCTGTCGATCACCGATCGGCCGGCGGTGGCCGCCCTGGTGGCAACACTGCCAAGAATTGATGTTTTGGTCAACAACGCCGCGATTTTCTGGGACGGGTTGTTCAACGCGATGACCGAAGATGACTTCAAACAGATGTATGAGGTGAACGTGATCGGCACCTTCATCGTGTCGCAGGAAGCGGCAAAGGTGATGCAGCGCGGGGCGCGGATTATCAACGTGGCCTCCCGCGCCTATCTCGCGGGTTATGCGCATTCGGCTTACATTACCTCCAAGGCTGGCACGGTTGGTTTGACGCGCGGAATGGCGATTGATCTGGCGGAGCGCGGCATCATGGTCAACGCGATCGCGCCGGGTCTGATCGAGACTGATATGTTCCGGTCGCTGACCCAGGAACGGCAGCTTGAGTTGATTGCCAAGCAGCCGACCAAGACCGTGGGACAGCCTGAGGATATCGCGAACGGAATCGCGTTCTTTGCCGATCCGCGTTCGCGGAATGTGACGGGGCAAATATTAGCGTTGGATGGTGGGCGGTCGATGGGGATTTCGTTGTATTGAGAATGGCTCGGCGTTAACCCGCGTCCGCATCGACCCCGAGATAGAATTTCTGGATATCCTCATTGGCCGAAAGCTCGGCCGCACTGCCTTCCAGCACCGTGCGGCCGTTTTCGATGACGTAGCCGTAGGATGCATATTTCAGTGCGATCACCGCATTCTGCTCCACCAGCAGGATGGACACTTTCTTGTCGCGATTGATCCGTTCCACGATCTGGAAAATATCGCGCACGATCAGTGGCGCGAGGCCGAGAGAAGGCTCGTCCAGTAAGATCATTTCCGGATCGGCAACCAGCGCCCGGCCGATTGCCAACATCTGCTGTTCGCCGCCAGACAGATAACCAGCTTGCTGCGCGCGACGCTCGGCAAGAATGGGAAAATAGCCGTAGACCTCATCAAACGCGGCCTTGCGCGGGCGCGATTTGCGCTGCGCAAACGTGGCCGCAATCAGATTTTCCTCAACCGTCATCTCGCCAAAAACATGACGGCCCTCGCGGACATGGAAAATTCCGCGCCGGACGATCACGTGCGGGGCGAGGCGACGCGTATCCTCGCCGCCGATGGTGATCGTTCCGTGCGTGATGCGGCCGTCCTGAAGCGGCAGGAAACCGGAAATGGCTTTCAGGGTCGTGGTTTTGCCCGCACCGTTGGCACCGAGAAGTGCAACGATACTGCCTGCGGGAACACGCAGGCTCAGGCTCGATAAAGCCTGGATCACGCCCTGGTAGACCACCGCCAGGTTCTTGATTTCAAGGGCGGCCGCCACAATCAGCCCGCCTTCACCCAGGGGGTTACGGGTTGGGCTGCGAAGTTGCCGGCTTTGGAATATTTCACCACCTGGCCGAGCCCGATCTGCTGGTTGGTAATGCTCACTGGCGCGCCGACGATGCCACCGGTGTCCCAGTCCTTAATTGACCGCATCGCGCCGGCCAGGTTGGTGCCGTTAACCGGCTGGCCGGCATCGATCACCAATTCGGTCGCCTTGGTGACCATCATCGCGCTGATCCAGGCATCGATGAAGCCGAGACGAAGAATACCGTTGAATTTCGAGTCCTTCTTTTTGGTGATCTCGCCCATCAGCTTGATCATGTCACCCGTTGGCTTGGTGGTGTCGTCGTTCCACACCCGGATGCCGATCAGCCCGTCGGCGACGTCTTTCATTTCGCGCACCTTGGCGTGCTCGCTCTGCCAGATCGTGCCGAGGAAGACCACTTTGTCCATCCCGTAATCGCGCACCAGCCGGATGATTTCGGGCCACACCGCGAGCGAGTAGCCGTGGTGGATAACATGGGTCGGCTGGGCCTGGCGGATTGCAAGGGCAAAGGCGCTGACATCAGTTTCGACGAATTTGGTCTGCTGTACCAGCGCTACCGTGATTCCGAGCTTCATGGCGTAGTCAACCGCCGCATCCATCCCATCCCGGCCCATGCTGGTGCTGGAATGAATGAACACAAGCTTGGCCGACGCCGCGCCGGATGATGTCTTGATGTAATCCACCAGCATCTTGAGCTGGGCGCCATAGGTCGCGCCCGGCACGAAATGATAGGGATAGGCCGCCTGGTCGGCGAGTTCGGATGCGAAAGACCCCGATGTCATCAGGATTTTGTTGGTCGCATTGTTTTCTGGCGAGATCGCCTGGATCATGCCGGTGCTTTCACCGAAGATGAAATCCACCCGGCCCTGGGCGAGCGCCTTCTTGACGTTGGCGACTGCGACATCGACCTTGAAAGTAGAGTCATTGATGGTGGCTACTACCTTGCGGCCGCGAATGCCGCCCTTGGCATTGATCCAGTCGGCGTAAGCGGCAAAACCATCGCCTTGGAACTTGCCGCCCTCGGCGGCCGGACCGGTCAGGTCGCAATGGATGCTCCAGTTGAGGTCATCCGCCGCGTGGGCGCTGCCGATATTGAAGCTGGTAACGGCGGCGGCGGCGGTGACCAGTAGCAAACTGCGTCTGTTCATGTGTTTCTCTCCCTATTTTATGATCGATTTGATCGTTGGTTTGGACAGGAATTTCTGCTGCGCGCGTTTGGTGAGCTGCGCCAGACCACGCGGCTCGAGGATGAGGAAGCCAACGATCAGCAGGCCAAACACCGTTTCACGTAATGGCACCAGGATCAGCGAGATATCAAATCCGAAACTGCTCCCGATCGCGAGGGCGCCACCGCGTAGAAATTCGGGCAGCAAGGTCATGAACACCGCGCCCAGAATAGCACCCAGGATCGATCCCATCCCGCCGACAATCACCGCCGACAGGAAAAACACCGACAGCAGCAGCCCGAACTGCTCCGGGTTCACGAACTGGTTGAAATAGGCGAGCAGGCCGCCAGCAACGCCGGCGTAGAACGAGCCGAGGGCGAAGGCGACGAATTTGTACCAAACGGTCCGCACGCCCAGCACCTCAGCGGTGCGATCCCGCTCGCGCACCGCCACGAAGGCGCGGCCAACCCGGCTGCGGATCACGTTGATAGCGAATACCGTTGCCACGATGTCGCAGAACAGAATCAGATAGTAAGCGCGGGTTTCGTTGTTGAGGGGATCGCCGAAGATGGTGGCGGGTTGGACGGTCAACCCGGCATCGCCATTGGTGACGCGTTGCCAATGAACAAAGACGAAATTGAGGATAAACTGAGCGGCGAGCGTCGCGATGACCAGATACAACCCGCGAATCCGCAACGATGGCAGACCGAACCCGACGCCCATGATCGCCGCCACCACGCCGGCCAACGGAATGGCGAGGTAAAATGGCAGACCCAGCTTGCTTTGCGCCAGTGCGACGGTATAGGCGCCGACGCCGACGAACGCGGCGTGGCCGAGCGATAGCAGCCCGGTATAGCCGGTCATGATGTTAAGGCCGTGGACGGCGATGATGTTGATCCCGAGGATCCCCGCGAAATAGACCCAATAGCGCGGGACCAACGCCGGCAACGCGGCCAGCACCGCGATCAGCAGAATGGCCCACAGGATGTTGCAATTCCGCGCCATCACATGCGCTCGATTTCCGCGGTGCCGAACAAGCCGGTCGGGCGGACCAGCAGGATCAGCAGGGCAAGCACGTAGGGCGTGATCTCGCGGAATTCAGTGCCGAGCAGCCAGCCGGTGACCGATTCGAGCCAACCGATGATGAAGCCCGCGATCAACACGCCACCGATTGAGTTCATCCCGCCCAGAATGATGACCGACAACACGTTCAACGCCACCAGCCCGAGACTGGGGGTCAGTGAATTCACGTTGGCCATCAACACCCCGCTGATGCAGCCGGTGATGGCGGCGATCACCCAGGTAAAGGCGATGACCCGGCGGACATCAATGCCCATCGAATAGGCGGTGATCTGGTCAGCAGCGGCGGCGCGGAGCGCGATGCCAGCGCGTGAATAGCGCAGGAACGCGATCAGGGAGCCGACGATCACGACCGCGATGGCAAAGGCGCGCGCGGTCTTGCCGGGGATGAACAGCCCGCCGATCATTACCGGGGTGCGTGCCAGGATCGCTGGGATGTCGAGCGAATTCGGCCCCCAGATCATGCCGACAATGCCGCGAATGATACTGCCGATCCCGAAGGTCACCATCACAATGGCAATGAACGGTCGGCCCATCATTGGGCGTAGGGCGAACCGTTCAATGATCAGCG
>JAYUBN010000145.1:0-35350 GCA_043740855.1 Sphingomonadales bacterium
CTATCAGCGCGAGCGGATGGGGCCCGATACCGTCAACGTCGTCCCGCACAGCCACTATGAAACGCGCGACGGTTCATGGGTCGCGCTCGCCTGTTCGAACGAGCGGATGTGGGAACGGCTGTGCAAGGCCATGGGACGCCCCGCGCTTGCGACCGATCCACGTTATGCCAGCACACGGCAGCGCGAAGCGCACCGTGCCGAAGTCAATCAGATCGTGGCGGACTGGGCGCGCAGCCTGACCATCGATGATCTGCTTGCCGCATGCGACGCCCACGATGCACCTGCCTCCAAGCTTCTGAACATCTCCGATATTTTCGAGAACCCGCAGTATGCGGCGCGGGAAAACCTGCGCACGATCGATGATCCCCGTGTGGGCCGCATCGTTGTTCCGGCGCCCTTGCCACGAATGTCGCGCACCCCTTCGGAGCTGCGCACGGCAGGACCGGAACTGGGCAGCGCAAATGCCGAAATTCTGGGCGAACTGCTTGGCCTTGGCGAAGCTGATCTTGCCGCCCTCAAACAAAACCGGGTCATCTGAGCGCGGCGTGACGGAGATTTGAGTATGACGCAAGATCGGCAGATGGCGCTTGTGGCATTCCTGCAGGCACAGAACTGTTCAAACTTCCCTGCGTCATGGCGTCACCCCGCTGCCGCCCAGGATTTTCTTTCGCCGGAGTACTATCAGCGGATCGGACGCACGCTCGAGGACGGCGCATTCCATCTCGCGTTCTTCGATGACCGGCTGGCGATTCCGGATGTCTATGCAGATGATTTCAAAGTGACGATGCGCGAGGGAATCCGCGCCGTGAAGCTCGATCCGATGCTGTGCGCGATGACCCTGGGCAATGCAACACAGCGCCTTGGGGTGGGCGTTACCTATTCGACGACTTACTACGAGCCCTTTCATGTCGCGCGGACGTTCGCAACGCTCGATCAACTGACCAAGGGCCGTGCGGCGTGGAATGTCGTTACCTCGCTCAACAGCTCTGAAGCCGCCAATATGGGCGCGCGCGAAGTTCTGGAGCATGACCTTCGCTATGACCGTGCCGAGGAGTTCCTCGAGGTTGTGCGCGGTCATTGGCGGGGCTGGGACGATGATGCGCTGATCCTCGACAATGACGGACTGTTCGCTGACCCGGACCGGGTCCGCCGCCTCGATCACAAGGGTGAATGGTTCCATTCGCGCGGTCCGTTCACCGTGCCGCGCTCGCCGCAAGGCGAGCCTATACTGATCCAGGCGGGACAAAGCGGACGCGGCCGGCAGTTCGCGGCGAAATGGGGCGATCTGGTCTTCGTGATCTACCCCAATCTCAAGGTCGGACAGAAATCGTACGCCGAATTCAAGGACGAGCTGGAAAGGCAGGGAAGGCCGCGCGATTCGGTGCGGATCGCGCCCGCTGTCTATACCGTTGTGGGTGAGACGCAGGCCCAGGCGGAGGATCGCCGCGCGGTGATCGATCGGTTGGTCAAGCCGATCGACGGGCTCGTGCTTTTGTCGGAGGTGCTCAACTTCGATTTCGCTGCCAAGGGCTATGACGATCCGTTCACCACCGAGGAGATGGATGGAATTTCCGGCATTCAGGCGTTTCGCGACAGGGTCGTGACGCTCAGTGGCCGCGCAAACCCTTCACCGCGCGACTTCGTGGAGTTTACCCGGCGCGGGACGCTGGACGAATTCCCGGTGTTCATGGGCTCGCCGCAGCAGGTCGCGGACCAGATGGAGGAATGGTTCGGCACGGCTTGTGATGGTTTTGTGATCGCCGCCAGCCACGCGCCTGGCGCCTATGATGATTTCGTCCGGCTGGTCGTACCCGAACTGCGGCGCCGCGGGCTGTTTCGCGAAGGCTATGAAGGTGCGACGCTGCGTGAGAATCTGGGCATTCCGAAGCCGGTTTTTTGACGCATCAACGAGGGGTTTGGGTCCGTGGAACCAACGATGAAACGCTATCAGAATTACATCAATGGCGCTTGGGTTGCGCCCGTCAGCGGGCAGGAAATCGAGAGCGAGAACCCCTATTCCCGCAAGATCTGGGCAACGATCGCGCGCAGCGGTCCCGAGGATGTCGAACGGGCTGTGCAGGCTGCGTCCGCAGCGTTCGAAGATGGCCCATGGAGCAAGTTGAGCGCATCGGCGCGTGGCAAACTGCTGTGGCGTATGGGCGATTTGCTGGAGGCCAATGCCGAGCGGCTCGCGCTTATGGAAACCAATGACAACGGCCGGACGCTTTCGGACATGCGCGGTATTGTGGTTTATCTGGCAGACTATTTCCGCTACTTCGCCGGCCTTGCCGACAAGATTGAAGGGGCGGTGCCGCCGCTCGAGAAACCGGACTATTTCAATTATACCAGGCATGAGCCCTACGGCGTTGTTGCGGCCATCACCCCGTGGAACAGCCCGCTGCTGCTGGTGGTTTGGAAGCTCGCGCCCGGCCTGGCGGCGGGCAACACCTTTGTCCTGAAGCCGCATGAGGTGGCCTCGGTCGGGACGCTCGAACTGGCTGCGCTGTTTGGCGAAGCTGGCTTCCCGCCCGGTGTCGTCAATGTGGTTACCGGGACCGGTGCGGAAGTGGGTGAGCCGCTCGTGTCGCATCCGAAAGTCAGGAAGATCGCCTTTACCGGCGGCGACTTGGCCGGGCGCGCGATCTATCAGACGGCGGCGCGCGACTTCAAGCCGGTGACGCTCGAACTCGGTGGGAAATCGCCCAACATCGTCTTTGACGATGCCAATCTGGAAAACGCTGCAAAAGGCAGCGTGCTGGGCATGTTCAACACCTCCGGTCAGGCCTGCATCGCGTGTTCGCGGGTGCTGGTGCAGGAGAGCATTTACGACGCGTTTGTCGAGAAACTGATTGCGCATACCGCACAGGCCCGGCTGGGTGATCCGACCGATCAGGCCACCGAAATGGGACCAATGGGTTGCCGCCAGCATTTTGAGAAAGTCATGAGCTATCTCGACATTGCCCGCGCGGAAGGCGCGCGCGTGCTGCTGGGCGGAGAGGCTGCAAAACGACCGGGCCTAGAAAACGGCTACTTTATCGAGCCGACCATATTGGGGGATGTCGACAACACCATGCGGGTTGCCCGCGAGGAGATTTTCGGCCCGATCATGTCCGTCATCCGCTTCAAGGACGAGGAAGACGCGGTCCGCATTGCCAATGACACTGCTTACGGCCTTGGGGCAGGGGTCTGGACAGAAAACATGCGCCGCGCCATCCGCGTGGCACACCGGCTCGAGGCTGGCTCGGTTTATGTCAATTCCTACCGGGTCGTCAGCTACATGTCGCCCTTTGGCGGCTACAAGCATAGCGGGCTCGGCCGCGAGAACGGCGCCGAGGCGATCCGGGAATATCTCCAGACAAAAAGCGTCTGGTTCTCTTTGAACGAGACGGCCCCTGCCCCTTTTGGGAAACCCTATGGATGATCCGGAAATGCCGGATGGGAGAACAACGATGACAGCACATGGCAATGCACGCCCTCAGCCGCGGCCACGAATCCGGTTCGGCATATTCATGCCGCCGATGCATCCGATCAACGAGGATCCAACGCTGGCGGTCCACCGCGATCTGGAGTTGATGGAGCTCCTCGACGAGCTGGGCTATGATGAAGCGTGGATCGGTGAGCACCATTCGGGTGGCTGGGAAGTTCACGGCAGCCCGGAACTGTTTATTGCCGCGGCGTCGCAGCGCACTCGGCGGATCAAGTTCGGCACCGGCGTCGTCTCCACGCCTTATCACCATCCGTATATGGTGGCCGAACGCATCAGGCAGCTCGATCATCTCACGCGCGGGCGGTTGATGTTTGGCATGGGCCCCGGATCATTGCCGTCCGATGCGCATATGCTGGGCATCGAGACCGCGCGCGTGCGCGATCTGCTGGAAGAATCGATCGATCCGATTGTCCGGCTGCTGAACGGGGAAACCGTTACGCAGAAAACCGACTGGTTCACGCTGCAGGACGCGCGGCTGCAATTTCTGCCTTATGCAGAAGCCGGCGTGGAAATGGCGGTTGCCAGCCAGGTATCGCCCACCGGTTCGCGGCTTGCCGGCAAGTTCGGCATGGGGTTGCTCTCGCTGGGCGCGACCTCGATCGACGGTTTCAACGCGCTGGCTTCGAACTGGGCGATTGCCGAGGAATCCGCCCGTGAACATGGCAAGACGGTCAACCGGTCGGGCTGGCGGCTGGTTGGCCCGATGCACGTTGCCGAAACGCGCGAACAGGCGCGCAAGGACGTTGAATGGGGGTTCCATCGCTGGGTCGATTATTACCGGCATGTCGCGACATTGCCGCTTGCGCCCGACGGCGTCGACCCGATCCAGGCGATGATCGATTCAGGCTTTGCCATTGTTGGCACGCCCGATGATGCCGCCGAGCAAATGGAGCGCCTGATCGAACGCTCGGGTGGGTTCGGGACCTTCCTGCACCTTTCGGGCAATTGGGCCGACACCGCTGCCACCAAGCGCTCCTACGAGCTGTTTGCCCGCTATGTGGCGCCCAAGGTCAACCGGCTGAATGTCAACCGCGTTGAATCCGAAGCGTTTCTGCGTGCGAACCATGCAGGTTTTGCGGCAGCCATGAAGTCTGCTGTCGGCAGCAAGATCGATCAGTACATGGCTGAGAAGGGCAGCGGGAACATCGCTCCTGTTTTCCAGGAGGTGTTTTCCCGCAAAGGGCAGGCTGCGGAATAATGGCGGTCAGCAGCGCCACGGGCGACGCGCCGGATCGCTATGACGCGATCATCGTGGGTGCAGGGTTTTCCGGGCTCTATATGCTCCACACCTTGCGCAGCCGAGGGATGCGGGTGCTGGTGATCGAGGCTGCCGACGATGTCGGCGGAACATGGTACTGGAATCGCTATCCGGGCGCGCGCTGCGATGTGGTGAGCGTCGATTACTCCTACTCATTCTCCGAGGAGATCCAGCAGCAATGGACATGGACCGAGAAATTTGCCGCTCAACCGGAGATTCTGCGTTACATCGAGTTTGTGGCCGACACGCTCGACTTGCGCCGTGACATCCGGTTCGCGACCCGTGTCGAGGCGATGATCTATGACGACACGGCGGGCCGCTGGACGGTCTCGACCGGCTCTGGCGATTACTATGTCACGCGCTTCTGCATCATGGCGACGGGTTGTCTTTCGATCCCGAAAGACCCGGATATTCCAGGGCTCGATCAGTTTGCCGGGCCTGTCTACGTCACCTCGCGCTGGCCGCATGAAGAGATTGCCTTCTCCGGTCTGACGGTCGGGCTGATCGGCACAGGATCATCGGGGATCCAGTCCGCGCCCGAACTGGCGAAGACAGCCGACGAGCTGGTGGTTTTTCAGCGAACCCCCAGCTTCACCATTCCAGCGCGAAACCATGCACTTGCCAGCGGCTTTGTGGAAGCGGTCAAGGCGTCTTACCCGGATCGGCGGGCGCAGGCGCGGCGCCATCCGGCAGGCCATCTTCGGCCGCTGACCAAGCGGACGACGTTCAGCTACGCCAATCCCGAGCGGGTGGGCGCATTCGATGGGGCGTGGCAGCGCGGCGGGCTGGAGATTTTCGGCGTGTTCGGAGACCTGACCGTTGATGACGAGGCAAATGCGGAAATTGTCAAACTCATCCATCAGAAAATCGATGAAGAGGTCGCCGATCCGCAGGTTGCAGCGGCGCTGAAACCCCGCACCGAGCCATTTGGCGCACGGCGCGTTTGCCTTGACACCGATTATCTTGCCACGTTCAATCGCAGCAATGTTGCGCTGGTTGACGTGCTGGCCGATCCCATCGAGAGCGTTGTGGCCGATGGCATAAAGACCCGGGGCAGCCACTACAAACTCGATGCTCTGGTGCTGGCAACAGGGTTCGACGCGATGACCGGCGCTCTGTTCAAGATCGACATTCGCGGGCGCGCTGGCCTGCCGCTTCGCGATACATGGGCCGACAGGCCTGTGTCCTATCTTGGCCTTGCGGTAGCGGGCTTTCCCAACCTGTTCACGATCACGGGCCCGGGCAGTCCATCGGTTCTGACCAACGTGGTCGCCTCGATCGAGCAGCATGTCGAATGGCTGGTCGCGCTGCTGGACCACATGGCGCAGCACGGTCTGGATACCGTTGAGGCCGAGGCTCCTGCCGAGCAGGACTGGGTGCGCCACGTCTATGATCTGGCGGCTTCAACCCTGCTGATGAAAGCGAACTCCTGGTATCTCGGCGCCAACGTACCGGGCAAACCGCGCGTGTTCATGCCCTATGTCGGCGGGCTCGATGCCTATCGCGACAAGGCAGAGGCAATTGCCAACGACGGCTACCGAGGGTTTTGCTTTGGCGGGGCAAATCTGGTCACTACTGCAGTGACCGCCCGATAATTATTTCTGGCCGATCATTCGGAACTGTTGTCCAGTGCTGCCCGGAACCGGTCAACGATAAGCGCGGAGAGTTCGAGCGCCGCTGGCGACAAGGAGGTTCCTTTGAGCGTGATGAAGCACAGATTGCGCGTCATGACCGGATCGACGATCGGAAGTGCCTGAAGCGTGGCATCGAGCGGTTTTGGCACCATGATCTTGGGCAAGATGGCAACGCCGAGACCGGCTTGCGCGAATGCCAGCATCGTTTGCACATGCGCCACTTCGAAGGAAGTGGGCATTTCCAGATCGCGCAAGGCCAGTTCCTGGTTCAGACTGTTGCGCAATGCCGCCGATGAAGACGCCAGCACAACCGGAAGGGTCGCAAGCTCTGCCAGCGAGATCTCGGTATAGCCGGGCTTCCAGAAGGCTTTGGGCAAAAGCGCATAAATGGGCTCGCTGCCGATCACGGAGAAATCGAAATCGCCGGCATGCTCAACCTCGGGCCCAATCCCGAACGAGGCATCCTGGCACGCAATCGCCTCAAGCAATTGTTCCGAGGCAAGTTCACGCAGATCCAGGCGGATTCCTCCACGCTTGTTCCTGAATTCGGCCAGGACGCCGGGCAGCACTTTGGCAGCAATGCTGGGGACACATCCCATTGTAATATGGCCGGATTGGATATTCGCAGCCTCGCGGATCTCGCTCAACCCCTGCTCAAGCGACGCAATGGCGCGCTGCGCATGCCGCAGGAGTTGTTCCCCGTCGGCCGTTAACTGCACGCGCCGGGTGGTGCGATGAAACAGCGAGACACCAATCTGCTCTTCAAGCAATTTGATTTGCGTGCTGACGGCTGACTGGGAGCGATGCAATGCCTCTGCCGCCTTGCGGAAACTGCTGTTCTCCGCCACGACAATGAAGATCTGAATGGCCCTCAGGTTGTAAAGCATTGGCTCTCCGGCCCGCCGAGTCCCATAGCCGCGATGGTCCCCCAGGATTGACCCAGCGATCATTGCTTAGTGCATGACGCCTGTCAACACTGTTGTTGATTTTTGCGGCGAGCCGAGACGAGTGGCGCGATCCGGATATCTCGCTCCGGGCACGCAGATCTTCAAGCAGCCGTGATGGGCAGCGTAAGCCGTCCGGGGCTATTGTGCAGTGTATCCTCCGTCAATGACCAGTTCGGCACCGGTCACGAACTTGGACTCATCAGACGCCAGATAAATCGCGCCCATGGCGATGTCTTCTGGCTCACCAAGATGGCCGACGGGTTGAATGTTATCGTAAAACTTGCGTGCTTCCTCAATGTTGCCATATCTCGCAATCGACTGTTCCAGCAATGGCGTGCGGATGAAGCCTGGATGAATCGTATTGACGCGCACATTCACCCGCTCCTTTGCACAAGAAAGGGCAACCGATTTGCTGTATAACCTGACTCCGCCTTTCGAGGCGTTGTAAGCGGCAATGCCGGGTTGGCCGACAATCCCCAATACTGATGAGATATTGACGATTGACCCATTGACCGGGCTGGCCTGCATCATCAGCGCGAGTTCATGCTTGGTGGCCAGAAACGTCCCGTCGAGATTGATCCGGTTGATCCGGTGCCACTCGTCCAGCGTGGTGTCGGTGGGGAAGGTGAGTTCCGTCACGGACGTGCCAGCGCAATTGATGGCAATGTTAAGCCCGCCAAACCGCACCTTGATGTCCGCCATAAGGGTGATCCATGCCGCTTCATCGACAACGTCATGATGCGCATATTCAGCGGTTCCACCGGCTGACCTGATCTCCTCGACCACTCCGGCGGCGAGATCGTCATTGATGTCGACGAGCATCACCGCTGCACCCTCTGCGGCGAGCAGGCGAGCGCATGACGCGCCAATCCCGCTTGCCGCACCGGAAATCAGGGCGACTTTTCCGGAAACGCGACCCATTTCGATCAATCCTCTCTTTGCCGCGCTGCACTGGACCGCGCCCGTCATTGGGATCGGCTTAATGCTGCGGCGATGGACGCTCAATCAGATTATTCCGATCGGTATTTTCGGTTTGGCGATGACTGGTGTCAGTCGGTTTCAAGCAATGATCAATCAGTAAATCAAAGCGATTGTATCGATTTGTCTGATTGTCCTGCTGGCTAAACCTCCATATCCCGATTCCGATTAGCTTCTGCACATAGGGTTAAGTTCATGTCGGCACCACTCGACGGGATGCTCGTCCTCGACTTGACGAGAAACCTCGCAGGGCCATTCTGCACCATGATCCTGGGCGATCTTGGCGCGCGGGTTATTAAAGTTGAGCGGCCTGGCGCGGGTGACGACACCAGGGAATGGCGTCCGCCGACCTGGGCTGGTGAAAGCTCGCTGTTTCTGGCGACGAACCGGAATAAGGAAAGCATCGCGATCGATATCGAAACAGCCGAGGGACGCGAAGCGATCCGCCGGCTGGCGGCCAAGGCCGATATCGTGGTGGAATCGTTTCGAGGCGGCAGTCTTGATAAAAAGGGCCTTGGCTACAGCGATCTGAAGCAGATCAACCCGCGGCTGGTCTATTGTTCGCTGAGCGCATTTGGTGCGCGTGGGCCGTATAGTGACCGCCCGGGTTACGATGCTCTGATTCAGGCCTATTCAGGGCTGATGAGCATTACGGGTGAGCCGGGAGGCGCGCCTGTGCGGGTCGGGCCATCGATTATCGATATGGGATCGGCGCACTGGGCAGCCATCGGCATCCTGGCGGCGCTGCGCATTCGCGATGCGACCGGTGAAGCGCAGCATGTCGAGACAAGCCTGCTTGAAACCGGGGTCGCGTGGATGTCCTATTTCGCGGCGGGTTATTTCGCGGACGGCACGATCCCCGGACCTAGCGGCACCCGGCACAGTGCCATGGCTCCCTATGAAGATTTTGCTGCGCGTGATGGCCTGGTTTACATCGCAGCACCCAACCAGGGGCTGTTCAAAACTTTGTGCAGCGCGATTGGCCTGCCCGAACTGGTCGATGATCCGCGCTTTGCCAGCAACTCGGATCGACTCGCCAATCGTGATGCGTTGCACGTCCTGATCGAAGACCGCTTGCAGCAACAAGATTGCGCGACCCTGGAAGAACTGCTGCTGGAACATGGTGTCCCCTGCTCGCGGATGCAGACGATTGACGAGGTGGTCGAAGACCCGCAGGTCGCTGCGCTGGGCTTGATCCGCACGTTCAATCATCCCGACATTCCAGACCATCGCCTGGTGGATCATCCGATCTCGTACAATGGTACACGGGCCTTCCGCCTTGACCCTGCACCGCGCCTGGGTCAGCATACCGTTGCGGTGTTGCGATCCCTGGGTTTTGATGATGATGCCATCGCGGCAGCGCGTGGTGATGGTCCAGCGGCCCAGGTTGCTGCGGCCAAAATGCCGGCGAGCTGAGAGAAACACAGGTGTACCAAGGGCCGATTATCGACACATTCCTGCACGGCCCGTGGATCGGCGCGCTCTCGAGTACGCGCGCCGATCGGGTGGAATGGATCGGCGATCGCCGCCTGCGCCGTGTGATGCAAACGTTTCGGCACGACGGGCATGACGGTGACGGATTCGCCTACCTCGACGTGCCCGCATTGTTGCACGCCATGGACGCATCCGGCGTGACGCGCGGGATTCTGGCTACCAAGGTCTATTATCCCGCGACCGCCGATGCCGTTGTCGCACTCAACCGTGATTTTGCGGCGATGAGCGCAGCAAGCGATGGCCGGCTCAAATGGATCGCATCCGCAATCCCGCCCGAGCTTGGTGCATCAAGCTATTGGGACGTCATGCAGAACACGCGGCTGACCGATGCGATCAGCGATGATCCAGGGCTTTGCGGCATTCACATCACCCCCTCGCCCTGGGGAATTTTGCCAAGCGACCGGTGGTTCTATCCGCTTTATGCCAAGTGCGTGGAACATGGCCTGCCGGTCTTCACTTACGTCGGTGCGCCGGGACCGCTCTGGCCCATGGATCTGAACAACCCTGCGCATCTCGACGAGGTCGCGCTGGCCTTTCCCGACCTCACGATCATCGCGCACCATATCGGCGACCCATGGACGGATATGGCGGTGCGCCTCGCCGCGCGGCACGAGCATTTCTATATCTGCACGTCAGCCTGGTCGCCCAAAGCCTATCCCGCCGCGCTGGGGTCGTTCCTGGCTGGCAAATGGCATGGTGTGAGGGGCTGCGACAAAGTGATCTTCGCCTCGGATTATCCCTTGCTCAGTCTGGACATTACCACCCGCGATGCACGCGCCATGTCGCTTGAGTCTGAGCGGCTTGAGCGCTTTCTGTTCGCCAATGCCGACCGGCTGTTCTGGCAATGACTCTTAAAGGCAGATGATGGATTCGATCAGAACCGATATCGCGTGGAGCGCGCCAGATTCGATCACGGCATTTGGCAAGGACCTGCCCAGCGAGATCCTTGGCCATGTCAGCTTTGGTGATATGGCCTTTCTGGAAATAACCCGGCGCATCCCCGACGCCAATGAGTCGCGCATGTTCAACGCGATGCTGGTGACGCTTGTCGAGCATGGGCTTACGCCAAGCACAATCGCCGCGCGGTTGACCTATCTTGGTGCGCCCGAGGCGATGCAGGCCGCTGTTGCAGCCGGACTGTCGGGCTTGGGAAGCGTGTTCGTCGGTAGCACGGAAGGCGCGGCGCAAATGCTTTACGATGCGATGCCGCAGGCCGATGCCAACGCGGACCTGCCAGCGCTCGCTGAGGCCATCGTGCGCAAGTTCAAGGATACCAGGCGCATCCTGCCCGGGATCGGCCATCCATTTCACAAGCCGATTGATCCGCGCACGCCCCGGCTTATCGAAATTGCCAGGGAAACCGGGTTCGCAGGGCCCTATATTGATCTGGTTCAGGAGGTTGCCGCAGCTGCGGAGCGGCAGAAGGGCAAGTCGCTGCCAGTCAACGCAACGGGCATTCTCGGCGCATTGTGCTGCGAGATGGGGTTTGACTGGCGCGTCTGCAGGGGCATCGGAGTCATGGCGCGCGCGGTCGGGCTGGTCGGGCATATCCTCGAAGAGGTCCGCAATCCCATAGCCCGGCAAATCTGGCTGCAATCCGAAGCGGCAGCGACCGATCATTTCCGCGAAGGCGCCGCTTCGCTGCCTGATCCGGCAGGCTGAGGTGAGGACGGCATGATGCTCAAGGACAAGGTTATCATCGTCACGGGTGCCGGACGCGGTATCGGCCGTGGGATCGCATTCGAGATGGGCAGGCTTGGGGCAAGCGTCCTCGTTAACGATCTCGGCACCTCGCTAACCGGCGATGGCGCGAGCGCCGAGCCCGCTCAGGAAGTTGTCGATGCCATTGTGGCGGCGGGCGGCACTGCGGTGGCCAATACGGCCAGTGTTGCTGACTGGGAATCGGCTCAGACGATTGTCGCGAGCGCGATGGACAACTTTGGACGACTGGACGGGGTCGTCAACAATGCCGGGATTTTGCGTGACCGCGCGTTCCAGAATATGGACCCGGAGGAGTGGCGGCTGGTCATCGACGTTCACTTGAATGGCAGCTTCTACGTCTCGCGCGCCGCGGCACCGATTTTTCGCGCGCAGAGCTCGGGTGCTTATGTACACATGGTCTCGACGTCCGGCCTGATCGGCAACTTCGGGCAATCGAACTATTCGGCCGCCAAGCTGGGCCTTGCGGCGCTGTCCAAGTCCATTGCCATGGATATGTCGCGCTTCAATGTCCGCTCGAACGCGATTTCGCCCTTTGCGTTCAGCCGCATGATCAGTTCGATCCCGACCGAAACCGAGGAGCAGCGTGCGCGGGTCGAGCGGCTCAAGGTCATGGACCCGGCCAAAGTTGCGCCGCTTGCGGCCTATCTGGTCAGCGATGCCGCGGCCGACGTGAGCGGGCAGATCTTCGCGGTGCGTGCGAACGAGATTTTCCTGATGAGCCAGAGCCGCCCGTTGCGGTCCATGCACGCGTCTGACGGCTGGACCACCGAGACAATCGCTACCCGCGCCATGCCCGCGCTTCGCAGCAGCTTCTATCCGCTCGATCGGTCGCAGGATGTCTTCAACTGGGACCCGGTTTGAGGAGAATTCGGCCGGCAGACGCCCCTGGCTGAACGGATTGTTCGGCAAAATGCGTGAATGCATCGGCTAAATCTGTTTCTCCCGCATGACCGGCACAGGTATGTTGGCGTGTAAAATAACACGTTGGAGAGCGCCATGCTTGATCCCGACAACGAATTCATCATTGATGCGGTGGCACACGCTTACAACCTGTCGCCAAGCAATTATGCGGATGCCGCGTCCGCACATCCGATTTCTGAACTCACCTATCAGATCGGCGGCATGGGCTCTCCCCATCCGCAGTATGATGTTCCGCACGATGTCTACCTTGATGACTGGCAGCCCGAAGACATTGCGAACGTGCTTTTCAAAGAAACCGCGACCGACATGGCCGTGGCGCACACGCTGCCACTCTATTGCTTCAAGGACGGTTTCTGTTCGGTCGAGAAATCGGCAGAATTTGTCGAACGCTGGCCGCACCGCTTTCGAGCGTATGCTGCTGTCGACCCGCTGCGCAGTGACTGGGCTGAAGCGCTCGACCGTCAAGTGGAGCTGTTCAAGCCCATCGGTCTCAAAGTCTATCCGACGAGCTGGAATGGTTCGACCATCTCGCAATGGAAGATGAACGATCCCAAGATCGCCTATCCGGTCTACGAACGCGCAATGAAGCACGGGATCAAGGTGATCGCCGTTCACAAGGCCGTGCCGCTTGGCCCGGTGGTTGCTGAAGACGCGTTCAATCCGGGTGATCTTGAGGGCGCGGCCGGCAATTTCCCCGATCTTGGTTTTGAGATTGTTCATGGCGGTATCGCATTCAGCGAAGAGACTGGCTGGTTGCTGGCGCGCTTCGCCAACATCTACATCAACCTTGAAGTGTCCAACATTATTCTTGAACGACGTCCCCGCACTTTCAGCAAGATGCTGATGGACTTGCTCAAAGTGGGCGGCATGTCGATGCTTGATCGCTTTGTCTGGGCGACGGGCTGCTCGCTGGCACATCCGCGCGCAACCATCGAGGCCTTCTGCAAGTATGAGATTCCTGAAGATCTCTTGCGGGATGCCGGGCTGTTTGGTCCGCTGTCGCAGATCACCGATGATCACAAGCGCAACATTCTGGCGCACAATTATGCCCGCGTGCATGATATCGACATCGCGGCGACGAAAGTGGCCATTGCGAACGATGCGTTCAGTCTGGCCCGGCGCGCCAATCCGGACCCGGCTGCGTGGAGCACAACGCGGCTTTGGCCGGAGATCGAGCGTCAGCGTGCTGCTGCCCAGATTGTTTCTGGCCAGAATGCCGTGGCCGCTTGATGACGACCGAGCGCGAGATTCGCGCCATCCTCGATGACATCAAGGATCCGTGCAGCGTTGCGGCAGCGATCCCGATGGGTCTGGACGAGATGGGCATCGTTAGGAGCGTGACCCTTGGCCGCAACGGCCATGTCGAGATCGCGCTCAGGCTGACCTCGCCGGTGTGCGAAATGATCGGCTACATGCGCAGCGAAGCCATCGCCAGGATCAGCGCATTGCCGGGGGTTTGCGGTGTTTCCGTCAGCCATGATTCGGGCCTCGACTGGGATCATGACATGATTGCCCCGGCCGCTCAGGCGCGGCGTGAAAGCCGTCTGGCGGTGTTGCGGGCGATGTTGCGGGCGGTGCCGCAATCGGCCCCCGCGCCGGCTTCGTGAGGACGGATGGCCATGCGCACCTCCACGAAGCCATCCTGCTGCAACCCTTTTGAGATCGGCAGCTGATATGGGCCGGCTTGCAGGCAAGGTTGCGATCGTGACAGGCGCGGCGTCACCCAAAGGGTTTGGCTTTGCTACGGCCCAGCGCTTTGCGCAGGAGGGGGCGAAGGTTCTCCTCACCGATATCAAAGGCGATGCGGTTGCCGAGCGCGCGCAGTCCCTGCGGGAACAAGGTCTCGCCGCGGTCGCAGCAGGCCACGATGTGACCGACCAATCGGCCTGGGAGCGGGTGCACGCGCTCGCTTTGGCCGAGTTCGGGCGGATCGATATTCTGGTCAACAATGCCGGAACGGTGCTGCCAGGCGGTATAGCGGAGGCGACGCTCGCAGACTGGAATGTCCATATCGGGGTGAACCTGACCAGCGTGTTCCTCGGATGCCAGATGGCTGTCCGTCAGATGCGCGTGCAGGGGGGCGGGGGCTCCATCATCAACATTTCGTCGGTGGCAGGTCTTTCGGCATTTTCCAATCTGGCCGCTTATTGCGCAAGCAAGGGCGGCATTCGGCTGCTGACAAAGGCTGCGGCGCTGGATGTTGCAGCGGAAGGCATTCGGATCAATTCGGTCCATCCGGGCCATCTTGATACCGACATGATCGCCGGGGCACGCCAAGTTGCACCCGAGATGATCGCCGCGATGGAAGCCAATGTGCCGATGAAGGTCCTTGGTTCGGCCATTGATATTGCTAACATGAACTTGTTTCTCGCGTCTGATGAATCGCACTACATCACGGGCGCGGAATTTATTGTCGATGGCGGGTTAACCGCGAAATGAGTGCGTTGTTCGGACCAGAGCAAGCAGGCTTTGGCGCAGCAGCGCGCAATCAACTGGGAGGTTACGGCGATGATGCATGATCTGGTAATTCGTGGCGGCACGGTGGTTGATGGCACAGGTGCGCCGCGCCGTTTGGCGGATGTTGCGATTGACGGGCAAACGATCACGGCTGTGGGGCTCGTCCCCGGCCAGGGCCGCCGGGAGATCGATGCGACGGGCCATCTGGTGACACCGGGCTGGGTTGACATCCACACCCATTATGACGGCCAGGTGAGTTGGGATCCTTATCTGTCGCCGTCGTGCTGGCATGGGGTGACCACGGTGGTGATGGGCAATTGCGGGGTTGGCTTTGCCCCGGTCAAGCCCGATTTCCGCGACCGGCTGATCAACATCATGGAGGGTGTCGAGGATATTCCGGGCACTGCGCTGAGCGAGGGCATCACATGGGAATGGGAGACCTTCCCGGAATATCTGACCGCGCTGGCGAAGAAGTCCTACGCCATGGATGTGGCCGCACAGGTTCCCCATGCCGCCGTCCGCACGTATGTCATGGGCGAGAAAGGCGGCGACAATCTGCCGGCATCGCCCGAGGAAATCGCGGAAATGTCCTCGCTCGTTCGCGAGGCGCTCGACGCGGGCGCATTCGGCTTCACCACCTCGCGTATTACCGCGCACCGAACCGCCGATGGCAAAGTCGTGCCCGGCACACAGGTCAGCATCGATGAGATGGAAGGCTTCGGCGAAGCCCTCAGGCAAGCAGGCCATGGGGTCTTCGAAGTCGTCACCGACATGAACTTCGATGAAATCCCCGGCAGCCTTACGCCAGAACAAGACTTCGCCTGGATGTCGGATATCTCGCGCCGAAAGGATGTGAAGTTCACGTATCTGATGTTCCAGAATCCGGGCCAGCCTGACCAATGGCGGTCGAACTTCGAGATGACCAAGCAGGCGCAACATGACGGCGCGAAGATTCACACACAGGTCAGTATCCGGCCGATCGGCATGATCATGGGCTGGCAGAGCAGCTTCCACATGTTCATGGGCCGGCCAAGCTACGACGCGGTCGCGCATCTCCCGTTCCCGCAGCTGCTCGAGCAACTGCGCGATCCTGTATTGCGCACAGCGATTCTGTCCGAGAAGGCGAACAAGAACGCGTTCGAAGGTACGACCATGCGCTACGATCTGATGTTCCAGCTCGAACAAGCCGATGGTTCGCTGGACTATGAGCCCAAACTGGCCGCAAGCTTGCAGGAACGCGCCAAGGCCACAGGTGAGAACGAAGAAGATATTGTTTATGACATGATGATGGCCAACGAGGGCTGCGGTTATGTCTTTGTCATTCTCGTCAACTACGGCGACTACAATCTCGATTTCGTCTACGAGTTGATGAACGATCCGACCGTGCTGGTCGGCGGATCTGATGCAGGCGCGCATTGCGGTGCGATTTGCGACGCTGCCATGCCGACCTTCCTGCTCAGCTATTGGACCCGCGACCGCACGCATGGCCCGAAGCTGAGCCTTGAACATGCGGTGGAGAAGCAGACCCGCGATACGGCGCGGTTCTATGGCTTCAATGATCGCGGCGTGCTGGCACCGGGCATGAAAGCCGATGTCAACGTGATCGATTACGAGAACCTCAATATCTCGCGCCCCAATATGGTGGCCGATCTGCCAGCAGGCGGCAAGCGCCTGCTGCAGACCGCAAAGGGCTATCGCAACACGATCGTCAGCGGTGTTGTCACGTTTGAAGACGGCGTTGCCACTGGTGCATTGCCCGGGCGTTTGCAGCGCAGCGCGCCCAATGCCTTCACCCCCGCTCAGAACCTCGAGATGGCAGGATAGATATCAAAGGGCCGGGCAGACTGCACAACGTTTGGCCCGGCTCGGCCTGGCATCGCGGCATGCTGACATAAGTTCGCGTGAGGAAAGGACTGTGGCCATTTTCGTACGCGACCGCGCTGAACAGCTGAACCAGATGCAGCTGTGCGTGCAGTCTATAGCGGCCTGAGGGGGAGAAAAAAATGAGCGGAAGACTGGCAGGCAAAATCGCAGTCGTGACCGGCGCCGGATCGGGCATGGGCGCGGCGATGGTTGAGCAATTCTGCGCACAGGGCGCGCAAGTGATCGCGGCAGACATTTCTGGCAAGCAGAATGAAATCGCGGCGCGACTTGGAAATTCCTGTATCGCGGTCCATGCCGATGTTTCGCAGAGCGCGGACGTGCAGGCGATGCTTCAACTGGCGGTCGACCGGTTCGGCAGTCTGGATGTGCTTTGCAACAATGCCGGCATCGCCGGGCCGTTAGCGCCAACGGCCGAACTCGATGAGGATAGCTTTGACAGGGTCATTGCGGTCAACTTGCGTGGCGTATTCCTGGGTATGAAATATGCCATTCCGCACATGCTCAAGACCGGGGGTGGCTCGATCATCAACACCTCGTCGATGGCCGCGCTTGTCGCCTTCCCCGGGATGCCGGCCTATTGCGCGTCGAAAGGCGGGGTTTCCATGCTCACCAAGCTCACCGCCGCGGAGTATTGCGCGCAAGGCATCCGCGTGAATGCCATCTTACCGGGTGCCATCGAGACCGGAATGACGCAGGGCTTGCCCCCGGCATTTCTGGCCGGCGCTGTCGCCGGGACGCTGATGGGCCGGATGGGCCAGCCGGGTGAAATCGCCCAGCTCGCAGTGTTCCTCGCGAGTGACGAAGCATCGTTTGTAACCGGTACTCTGACGCCGGTCGATGGCGGGTACACGCTGGTTTAGCAGGCTTCTGCACCAACATCGGGAAGAGCGAACAATGTCTGACCGGCTCCGCTTTGGCGCATTTGTCCCGCCGCATCATTTGCCCGTGAATTACAATCCGACCTACGCGCTGCAGCGCGATACCGAGATCATCCAGTTGATGGATACGATCGGCTTCGATGAGGCCTGGATCGGCGAGCACCATTCAGGCGGGGCGGAGCCGATTGGCGATCCGATGATGTTCATCGCCCATGTGGCAGCGCAGACGAAGCATATCCGCCTTGGCACGGGCGTTGTCTCGTTGCCCTACCACAATCCGCTCTGGGTGGCGGACCGACTTGCGCTGCTCGATCATTTGACTCGCGGGCGCGTCATGCTGGGCCTGGGGCCGGGGGCGCTTGCCACGGATGCCGCCATGCTGGGTATCCACCCTTCGCAGCAGCGCGATGCACTCGAACAAGACACTGCCGTGCTCATGCACTTGCTGACGAACGACGAGCCCATCTCGATCGAGACCAGCCGCTATAAACTCGTCAATGCGCGGCTCCAGCTTGATTTCTATCAGGATCCCCATCCGGAAGTGCTGGCTGCCGCGATCGTCTCGCCCTCCGGCCCACGGCTGGCGGGCCAGCATGGCATCGGGCTGATCTCGATTGGCGCATCGATGAAGGCGGGCGTTGATGTGCTGGCCATGCATTGGGACGTGGCGGAAGCACGTGCCAAAGAGTGCAACAAGACCGTGGACCGCAACAAGTGGCGACTCGTCGGGCTCATGCACCTGGCCGACACCAAGGAACAGGCGCTCAAGGATGTCGCCTTCGGCCTGCGCGAATTCTGCGACTATCTGCAGCACACGACTCCGACGCCGCAGATGGTACCAACGGGAAGTTCGCTGGAGGACTACATCGAATGGGCCTTGTCATCTGGCTCGGCAGTAATTGGAACCTATAAGGACGCGATCGAACATATTGAAAATCTGCGGGAGCTTTCCAACGGCGGTTTTGGCGCGTTCCTGCTGTTCGATCACAACTGGGCGAACTGGGCTGCCAAGAAGCATCATTACCACCTGTTTGGCGAGTATGTGATTCCGCACTTCAAGCGGACCAATCGCCGCCTGAAATCGAGCGAGCTTGTGGCGCGCGCGGCGCGGGACGAACTCGCCAAGGCGCAGGCGGACGCGATCGGCGCGTTTGCGGCCAAGCACGCAGCATCCAGGGTCTTGTCGTAACAACCTCACTCAGGATTCTGGCCTGCCGACTAAAGTCTAGCGTCGTTGCGTTCGCGCAATTCAGACAAGCGCCGCGCGGCACCAGCCGCAGCTACCAAGCCTTGCCGCTGTCCTTCTTTGCGGCTGCAAGCGCGGCCTCGGTCGAAATTTCCTTGCCTGCGTCATCGACAAAATGAATGTCGAAGGCCGCATCTGCGACGAGGAAGAACAGGCAATCGACTTTCGAGGTGCACCTGAAACGGTGAACGTGGGGGCTGGGCAGCTGCGTGTAGGCCCCCGCTTTCAAGACTATTGGCCGCTCGCCGCGCATTTGCGAAAGCGCGGTTCCTTGCATAACGATCATTTCTTCGGACGGCGTATGCCAATGAAACGGCACCATGCAGCCTGCCGTCATCCGCACCATCAGCGTGGCAGGCCCTTTGCTCATGTCGCCGTGAAGCGGCGCGAGTGTCGTGCATTCCGGCACACCGGGAACGGCGATGAACTTCGCCGCACTGGCGCGGTGCAGCACGACCGCGCCGCTCATGCTGCCCGTGTGCTGGTGGTCCGCAGCGATTGCCGGCAACGCGGTGGCAGCTATGAGACAAGTGGCAGCAGCAAGCAGTCTGGCATTCATGGTCGTGCCCTTCCGAGAAATCTGGTCACTTCCACTTCAGGAGTGCAGTTCCTGGAACGGCGGAGGAGGCAGATGGTCCGCAGCGCCATTGGCCTTTGCCGTCCGGTACATCCACTCGCAATCGATGAATTCACCTTCGGGAATTCCGTTCGTCCCGACGCCGCTGAGCCCGGCGTAGAAGATCACGAAAAAGAGTGCGCCGTCCGGGCCAATGGTCGGGCGATGGTGAATGCCGCCCGCTTCGACAATGTAATCGCCCTTGTACATCGTGCCATATTCATAGGAAAACTGGCCCTCAAGCACAAAGGCATGCGCCTCGCCGAAATGGTGATGATCGGGCGTTTCAAGGCCGCCGGCCATTCTGATGAGCGCTGTGAACATGCCATGCGCACGGTTGATATAGAGGAGCTTGAATTCGCTGCCTTCCATCGCCCATGGCGTCCACGGAACGTGGGCAACCCGGACCAGCGACGATCCATCGGGGAAGATCTTTGATTCATCGCGGCCTGCAACGGCGAAACCGTCGACATTGCGGGCTACGACCGGGCTGTCCTTCGAATGAGCAATGGCGGACATCGAAACTTTCCCTTCGATCATCTTGTTACACCATAAAAGGTATATCAGCTATTGTGAAACTGTAAACCCATCAGCTGCCGTCGCAGCGAATAATGGCCCGTCTGAATAGGCCAGTGTGACCAGTTCGATGCGCATGCCGCAGGCCCAGACAACACCGTTGCCGTGCAGCGGACATGCCATTCTGACGCCGCAGTCCAGATCAATGATGCCGACTGCGTAGGGCAGATCGCTTTCGAAGATTGCGGGACCTGCGTGAATACGGGTCCAGGAATAGAGCGTCCCTGCGGTTTCGAGCGCATCCCAGCGCACATCGTCGGTCCAGCAATGGGGGCAGATGGGCTTGGGCGGGAAACTGGCTTTGCTGCAACTTGCGCAGCGGGTCACCTGGAAAGTGCCCTGCAACAGCCCCGTCCAGAACGGTTCGGTAAAGGCGGTCACCCGCGGCGGATAGCGGCGTGCGTGATCCACATTAACAATCAACATGGTCATCGCTGCGCCTCCAGCACATGCACCAGGGCCGCATTGTAATTGCCCAGTTCGTTCATCATCAGCCCAAGTGCTGCATTGTGGACCTGGCGTTCGCCTGCGCGCCCGCGCAGCTGGTCGGCCAGCTCGACCAAGTTGTACAAAGGCGTGGCGTAGGACGGATGTCCCCGGGATGTGAGCCCGCCAGATGTCGCGATGGGAATACGCCCACCCAGACTCGTCTCGCCAGCAGCTGCGGCGTGTGCACCGCGGCCACGCGGCACAAATCCGGCTGCCTCGCTCGCGATGACTTCGACGATCGTGCAGGGGGCGTAAAGTTCGGCAAGGTCGATGTCTGCCGCTGCAATCCCGGCGTCTGCGTAGGCGGCGGCGGCGGCCGTCGCGGCAGCATTGAAGGCGATCATGTCGGACGGTGTGTCGCTGGTTTGATGGACTCCTTCGTGGAAGAAAGCGCGGCCGCGCACGAGCACATAGGGCACGCCCAATGCGCGGGCATGGTCCTCAGTCGTGATGACGACACAGGCCGCTCCGTCGCTGCGGGGAGGGACTTCATAGAGGCCAAGCGGCTCAACGATCGGCCGCTGCGCGAGAACGTCTTCCAGCGTGATCGGTTTGCGGAACTGCGCGAGCGGATTGAGCGCCGCATGACTGCGGTTCTTGACCGCGACCGAGGCAATCTCGGCCCGCGTGACGTTGTGCTCGTACATGTAGCGCTGCATATCGAGCGCGTACCAGCTGATCGGAGTAAAGCCCGCCGGCGCATGGAAATCGACATCGCCGGTCTTGCGCATGCTTTCCATCATGTGATCGCGTGCGCTGACCGCGGTTTCCATATTGATGCCCAGGGCCAGCGCGACCTTGGCGCGGCCGAGCAGCACCTCGTCCACGGCTTTGTCAAACGCCAGCGCCGCGGTCAGGCCATTGCCGAGAACCTCCATGACGATGCCGCTGCACGGCAACCGCAGATAGCTGGTGAGAAAGGTGCTGAAGTATTGCTGGCGGGTGTAGGGACGCGGCTGGGCGACGACGACGGCATTTACATCTGCCCGATCGACTTGCGCGTCGGCCATGGCCTCCACCACCAATTTGGCGAGCAGTTCATGCTCCACGACTTGCAGCGCTGTGTCGGCAGCGGTCTGATACCGGCCCACGGGCAGCGCGCTGGTTCCGACGATAGCGGCTCTGACCATGCGACCCCTGCTCCTGCGTCTGCACCTGGCAAGGCGGATGGCACTGCCTTGTCGCCTTGCCAGATCCATAGTATCGAATACCAGCTATGAGAAACGAAACTGCCTCAGCCGCCCTGGGGGACTGCAAACTCGATGGCTGAAGCGTCTGGCTTGCCGGTGCTTGATTCGCGGCGATTGCTCTATTTCTATCATGTCGCCAAACTGGGCAGCATCAGCTTGGCGCAAGCCGTGCTGAATGCGCCCCAGCCGGTGATCAGCCGCCATATCAACAAGCTTGAGGAAGAGATTGGCCTGCAATTGCTCGACCGCAATGGCCGCGGCGTGACGATGACCCGGTTCGGCGAGATCCTGTTCCGGCGGGCTGAGTCGATCCTGCAGGCCATGGAGGAAGGGCTTGAGGAGCTTGAACTGGCACGGCGACAGCCGGCCGGCCAGGTTCGCATTGCGGCCCCGGCGACATTCATGACTTTGTTTATGCCGGAAATCATCCGCAGGTTCATGGCCGAACTGCCCGATGTCGAACTGGTTGCGGCGCAGGCGCTGACGGGCGAGATTTATGAGAAGCTGATTTCCGACAAGGTCGATATCGGCATCGTCCTCAACGTTCCTAACCGGGCCAAGTTCGATGTGCATGAACTGCTGGTCGAGCCGATGGTGTGCATTGTCGGCAAAGATCATCCCCTGGCGAGCGCATCCTCGATCACGCGCAAGATGCTGGCCGGGCACCGGCTGGTCATTCCGTCCTCCGCGCTGGGCCTGCGCCAGCTGATCGATGGGTACATGAGCGCAGGTGGCATTTCGGTGATTGCCCATTTGCAGATCGACAGTGTGCCGCTCATCAGGGAAGTCGTTGCGCAAGGTCAGCTGGCGACGTTGTTGCCGCAATCGACCTGCCGGCTTGAATTCGACCCGGCGAAATTCAGTGCGATCGATCTCGTTCCCACCATGACCCGAACGCTTTATGCAGCCTGCCCCAAGGATGGCCGGCGCGGCGAATATGTCGGCGTGCTGATGCGACAGATTCGCGATGTTTTCGTGGAACGTGCTTCCTCCGGTTAGGCCGCCCCCAATCAAACTGCCCACGATCAGGCTGACGCGTCATTCATGCAGTCGGACTGATAGTCATAACTGTCATCGCTCCTGACCAGATGGAGCGCACCGCGCTCACCGCCCAGTTCGTCCCATGCCTGACTGAGCATGGCGGATGCGGCATCGCGTCCTGCAGGGGTACGCCAGGTGATCCAGAGCTGGCCGTCGTAGTCGGTCAAAGATTCGAGCAATGTCAGAATGTTGGTTTGCCCGTTGGCTTGGGCTGTCGCCAGAACCGATTGCAGGCGCGCATCGCAGGTTGAGGCGTGACCATGCCGGATGCAAGGTATGGACATGGGGTTGGAGCTGGGGATCGTCATCCCGAAGTTCGCGCTTTGGCAATCCGCGCCCGGCGGGCAGGTGAAAAATCGGGGTCGCCGAGCGCTTCGAACAGCGCCTGTGAAACATCAAAATGATCGGCGAGGCCAGTCCGCGTGAGCAAAGCGTTGGGGCCCTCGGGATAACCCAGCCCCAGTCTGAGCGTCGTGTCCATGTCCTCGGCGCTGGCAAGCCCGTCATCCAGCCGCCGCAATACCGCGTTGAGATAGGGGCGGATCAGGCGGTTGACGATCCGGCCGGGAAAATCCCCGCACAGCGCCACTGCAAATCCCAATCCCGCAAACATTGCACGCGCGGCTTCAACCGCGCCGGGATCGGTCCATGGCATGCGTACGAGTTCGATGAGGCCGGATGGTTCAGCTTCGCCCAGACGGAAACGCGCAAAGCCCACGGTTCGCCGATGGGCGGGGGTATCGTCGAGGCCCAGATGTTCAGCAAGGCATTCGGTGTTGAGCTCGAGTGCGACGAATGCCTCGTCAGGTGCGGCGATGACATCCTGGTAGCCAGAAGCGGCCTGGTTGCCGGTAGTCGCCTCACCGATGACCACGCAGCCGGCGCCTTCAGCAGCGTCCAGCCCCTGTGGAAACGAATGGCTTTTTCCGATCTGGATGATCCGGACAGGCATCGCGTCAGGCTCCGAACATCTTGCGGTCGGCATAATCGTGAAAGCCGCGTCCGCTTTTCTTGCCTAGCCGGCCTGCGGCGATCATCCGGCGGACCAGCGGTGGGCAGGCCGCGCGCGGTTCGTGGGTCAGGCCGTGCATCGCCTCGCAGAGCAGTTGCTGTGTATCCATGCCGACCAGATCGAGCAGCTCGAAGGGGCCCATCGGATATCCCATGGCCGCTTTCATCGCTTTGTCGATCTCGCCCGGCTCGGCGACGCCCTGTTCGACAAGCCGGATGGCATCATTGTGATAGGGGATCAGAAAATAGTTGAGGATGAAGCCAGGGGTGTCCTGAGTGCGCACCGGGCTTTGTCCGAGCGCTTCGCAAAAATCCCAGCCTTGCTCCCATGTGTGGGCGCTGGTGTTCAGTCCCGGCGACATCTCGACCAGTTTCATCAACTGCGCCGGGAGGCAGAAATGCATGCCCACAAAGCGGTCGTCGCGCCCTGATCCCCCAGCAATTTCGGTGATCGAAATGGTCGAGGTGTTGGACGCGAAGATGGTTTCGGGCGGGCAGACTCGGTCGAGCTGCGCGAACAGTTGATGCTTGGCTTCCAGATTTTCAAAGATCGCTTCGATGACGATGTCACACTCGGCAAGTGCGTCGATTTCGGTTGTGCCCTGCCAGCCGGCCATGATCTCCGGCAGCCTTTCGGCGGCCAGCTTGCCGCGCGCGACCGACTTGGCGAGGAATGCCTCGGTCTGTCCCCGCGCGCCTGCAAGGGCATCGGCGCGCGTATCGAAGACGCGTGTGGCAAAGCCGGCGCGCGCGGCCACGATGGCAATGCCCGCTCCCATTGTCCCGCATCCGGCGATGCCAACAGTCCTGATGGTCATGTCATGCTCATTTTCTGATGAAGCTGCGGCCGATAAGCTGGCGGTGCACCTGGTTGGTTCCTTCCCAGATCTGGGTGATCTTGGCATCGCGCATCAGCCGCTCGACCCGATAGTCGCTGCAATAGCCATAGCCACCATGGAACTGCACGGCATCGGTGGCGATGCGCATCGCCAGATCAGACGCGCGCATTTTCAGGATCGACGCTTCCATGCCAAAATCGGCCGCGCCACCGTCGATCATCCGGCCAACGCTCCACAGCCAGTTCTCGGTCAGCGCCAATTCGGACGCAAGGTCGGCCAGCATGAACTGGATGCCTTGAAACGCGATGATGGCCTGCCCCGATTGGCGACGCTCATTGATGTAGGCGACCGAATCGTCGAATGCTGCGCGGGCGATCCCCAGTGCGTGCGCAGCAACGCTGGGGCGCGAGCGGTTGAGCGACGTCAGCAGGATCGTCAACCCGTCACCCGGTGCGCCGAGCAGGTTGGCGCGGGGCACCCGGCAACCATCGAACTGGATTGTCGCCGTGCTGGAGGCCCGCGTGCCCATCTTGTCCTCAAGCCTCAGGACCGTGAGGCCGGGAGTACCCTGCTCCATGACCAGCGCTGAAATGGCTTGCTTGGGATTGTCGATGCCTGCCCATTTTCCGAAGACAAGATAGAGATCAGCCACATCGCCGTTGGTGATGAAGGTTTTGGCGCCGGTGACAAGGATGTCATCGCCCTGTTGCTCGAACCGCGTGGTCATTCCGGTTGCGTCTGATCCGGCGCCCGGTTCGGTAATCGCGAGCGAAGCAAGGCCGCCCTCGGCGATGTGTGGCAACAAGCGCTGCTTCTGTTCCTCGTTGCCAAATTCGATAAGCGGCTTCATCGCGTGAAAATTGGTAGCCCAGATGATGCCAGTGGCCGCGCAGGCCCGCGATATCTCGCGCACGCAGGCAAGATAGCACAGAAAGGATAGCGGCGCGCCGCCATAGGCCTCCGGCACGAACATCATGTTGAGACCAAGGGCATTCACAGCCCTGACGTTGTCCCACGGGAACAGGCCGTCGCGGTCTGCCGCCGCAGCACGACTGGCAATCGGACCGCGCGCCAGGGCTGTCACGCTATCGAGGACCATGCACTCTTCGGGGCTCAGCGATTCCCGCAACGCCGTGTCGAGGCGGTCAAGCACGGTCAATTTGCGACCCCTTGCGCGCCGTCGATATAGATCGTCTCCCCGGTCAAGAACCGTGTGTCCATCGCGTAAAGCCCGGCGACCAGCTTGGCGACATCATCGGGGCTGCCCGGAGTTCCTCCCGGAATGCGCTTTTCCAGATAGGCTTTGAAGGGCCCTTCCAGCACATCACGATTAATATCCGTGACGATGTAGCCGGGCGCCACATTGAGCACGCGGATACCCTTGGTTGCCCACTCGGCTGCGAGCACGCGGGTAATTGCGCCGACAGCCGCCTTGGACGCGCAATAGGCCAGGCTGCGCTTCACGCCGAGCTTTTCAAAGAAAGACCCGATGTTGATGATCAGTCCGCCTGAACCGTCCAGATAGGGATAGATCGCCTGACAGCCCGACATCACCGATGTGGCGTTGGTCGCCATGGTTTCATCCCACGCAGCGCGGGTCAGATCGATCGACCGGCAATCGCTGTGCATGCCGGCATTGTTGACGATGCCGACGAGCTTATGGCCCGCAGCAAGCACCTTGATTGCCGCGCGCAGCGCAGCCGCATCCGTGACATCCACCTTGGCCGCATGCCATTTGCGCGCCATGTCCTCTGTCGCGTCCGGCAGGGCCGGCAGATTGCCAGAGCGGGAGAGGCAGCCGACACCATAGCCAGCCGAAGCAAGCTGCCCGGCGATCGCCGCGCCGATCCCGCGGCTGGCGCCGGTGACCACGATCATGCCTTTGTCCGTCATCGTCTCCATCACGTGTCTGCAAACTTTGGTGCGCGCTTGTCGAGGAAGGCCTGCATCCCCTCTGCGGCGTCTTGGGTCTGGTAGGCCAGGGTTGAAAGATCGGCTTCGATCCGCAAGCCATCTGCCAGCGTCGATCCGGCGGCGCGTTGCACCGCCTCGCGCGCGAAACCGGCTGCGCGCAAGCTGTAGCGGGTAAACTCCCCAGCGAACGCGAGGGCTGCGTCAAGCGCGGGCGCCGCCACGATGCGGTTGATGAGGCCAATGGCCAACGCTTCCTCAGCGCCGATCGTGCGACCCGTCAGGATGATCTCGGCCGCTCGCGCTTCGCCGACAAGCCGGGGAAGCCGCTGTGTCCCGCCATAGCTGGGGATCAGCCCGAGCTTGATCTCCGGCAAGCCAAAGCGCGCGTTGGCGGTGGCCAGCCTGAACGTGCAGGCCAGTGCCAGCTCTGCACCGCCGCCAAGCGCAAAGCCATTGACGAGCGCGATCGAGGGGAAGGGCATGCGGTCCAGCTTGGCAAACACGCTCTGACCAAGCTCGGCACCGCGCTTTTCTGCGATCAGCGAACGCCCCATCAATTCCTTGATGTCCGCACCCGCACAAAAGGCCTTCTCGCCTGCGCCCGTGATGATGAGGGCGCGTGCCGCCGATGCCGCAATCTCATCCAGTCGCGCGCCGATCTGGGCGATCAAGTCAAAACTCAGAGCATTGAGCACGTCCGGCCGCGATAGGGTCAGTATGGCGATGTCATAGCGGGTGGTCAGGTCGAGCGTCATGATACCGGCTCATCGCGCGATGCTATCCAGCGCACCGGCGCAGGGGCAATGCTGCCTTCTCGCAGCAGGGCTGCCAATTCGCGTTTGAGGACTTTGCCAGTCGGGCCGAGCGGCAATGCGCCCATGCACGCAAAATACTCGGGCATATCGAACCTGGAGAGGCCCGCCTGGTGCAGGTGATCGAGCAAGGCGTCTCCGCTTGGCTCGCCGCCAGGTGCTGCGGTGACGACAAGGCAAACCCGCTCACCTAGCCGCTCATCCGGCACGGCAACAGCCGCGGCGTGCTGCACAAGGGGATGACGCATGGCGAGGTCCTCGATCCGGGCCGGGTGAATGTTGTGTCCACCGCGAATGATGATGTCCTTGGCCCGGCCGACGATGGCGAGATTGCCTTGAGCATCGATCCGCCCAAGATCGCCGCTCATGAACCAGCCCCCTGCGTTGAATGCCGCTTCGGTTGCGTCCTGATTGGCGAAATATCCGAGCATCCGCATGGCCCCCCGGCCGCCGATTTCACCCACTTGCCCGGCTGCCACCTGCGCGTTGCGGTCCTCCTGCGAGAAGATCGCGATGTCATAGGCAGAGCAGGGTTTGCCGCAAGTGCCGGTTATGGCGTCGATCGGATCACCGGGCCGGGTGTAGTTGTGCGAGCCATTCTCGGTCATGCCGTAAACATTCTGCGGCATGACTCCATAGCCCAGCAACGTGCTGGCCGTGGCCACGGGGATGGGCGCGCCCGCCATGTAAAAGACCTTGACGCAGCCCAACGCGCCGCCACCTCGGGCCGCATGGGCTGCCACGATGTCGATGGCATGGGTCGGGACGCCCATGACATACGTGGCGCCTGTCTGTTCGATCCATTCGATCGGCGCGATGCCCGCTGCGCTGTCGCTCAGCACAAGTTCAAAGCCCCCCACCAGTGCCTGGCACAGCGCGACAGTGCCGATATGGTGGCTCATCTGGCTCAAGCTGAGCAGGATCGTGTGGGCATCGTGCCCCCAATCCGCAACCATGGCGCGGGCATTGGCAAGCAGAGTGTTGTCGCTGTGCATGACGCCTTTTGGCGCCCCCGTCGTGCCCGAGGTAAAGGCGAGATAGACAATCTTGTCCGGATCGCTGACCGGCGCGAGCTGCTGCGGAGCGACCGGCGCACGGGTGACGCCCGTGTCAAAAACCGCCGGCGCCGACGGCAGCTTCGCCGCTTGCTCAAGCAGATCACAGCGTGCTCCGTCCGCCCCGTAGCCCCGCTGGACGAACAAGGCCCGGCACGAGACGCGTTCCAGCAACCCGCAGATTTCGCTGACCGTGTAGTTTTGATGCAGCGATGTATTGTAAACGTAGCCGCCGCGCGAGCAGGCAAGGAAAATGGCAACAGCCTCGATGCGGTTGCCCGTGCAAACCGAAACGCGGTCACCGCCTTGCAAGCCCGCATCATGCAGCCTTGCGGCAATCGCATCAGCCTCGGCGACGAGGCCAGACCAGTCCAGCCGCCGATACGGGTCACGCACCGCCGGCCGGTTGCCGCGCGTTTGCGCCCAATGCGCTGCCAGTCCGTAAAGCGTATCGCTGCGCCATGCCCCGGTCGCGTAACAATGCCGCGCCTGAGCTGGATCATGAAGAGTGAGCAGGCGCGTCACGCTCTATGCCTTTAGTGGCCGAAGGTATCGGTATCGGGGCTGCGCCGTTCGGCAAACGCCTTTGAGAGTTCCTTGGCCTCGTCGGACCTCAGATAGCCGGGCAGCAACAGATCGTGCGATATGCGCGACAGGCCGCCCACCCCGCCGTGGCGGGCATTGAATGCACTCTTGATCGAGGCAAGCGCAAACGATCCGCGCTCGGCAATTTCCAGCGCGAATGCGCGCGTCTCGGCCTTCAGGTCGGCATCGGGCACGACCTTGTTGATCAAGCCGATGGATTCGGCATAGGCGGCCGTCATCTTGGGATTGCGGAACCAGATTTCCTTTGCGCGCTTCTTGCCGACCAGATCTTCCAGATACCACGTGCCATAACCGGCATCGAAGCTGCCCATCATCGGCCCGACCTGGCGAAAGATCGCGCTTTCCTTGGCGATGGTGACGTCGCACACGACCTGGAGAACGTTGCCGCCGCCCACGGCAAAGCCATTGACGCTCGCGACTACGGGCTTTTGCAACCGGTCGATGCTTTCATACATTTCGAGCGTTGGCAGCACGCCGGCATAAAGGCGGCTGTCTTCCATGCCGTCCTTGCGCCCGCCGATGCAGAAAAACTTGTCGCCGGCCCCGGTCAGAACGATCACGCGCGTGCGGGTCTCGCGCCGGATCGCGTTGATGCAGTCGCGGATCTCATGGCACATCGTCTCGGTGAACATGTTGCCGTCGTGCGGACGATTGAGCGTAATCGTGCCGATGGGTCCGTCTTCTTCGTAGATGATTTCCTCGAAGGTCATGCCATGTCCTCAGGTTCAGATGATGCCGTTGTGCCGCAATGTGGCAATGTCTTGCGCGCTGATGCCCAGCACCCCGGTGTAGATATCGTCGTTGTCGGCGCCCAGCTTCGGGGCAGGCCGCGCGCAGAACTCGGTGGCACCATCGATGGTGATGCCAAGGCCGACTTGCGGAACGCGGAACCCCTCGCGGGTGACCGCATAAACAAAGCCGCGGTCCCGCAGTGGCCCGTCCGCGGCAATCTCGTCGAGCCGGTAGATCGGCCCGGCAGGCACCCGCGCCTTGATGAAGATATCCATCCAATCGTCACGGCTTTTTGTCTTCAACAGCGTGCTGATCCGTTCAACGATCGCCACGCGCTGCGTTCGCCGAAGGGCATTGGTGGCATGCGCGGGGTTCTGCGCTGCTTCGGGGTCGCCCACAGCAGCCCAGAAACGGCTCCAGATCGCATCATTGCCCAGACCCAGAGTGATCGGCTCGTCCGCCGTCGGAAAGGCCTGATAGATGGCAATCACACTGTCGCGGCCGCCGGAACGGCGCATTGTCTCGCCCGAGCCCAGATGGGGCATCAGGCGCGGCGCCATGAACCGGGTCATGGTTTCCACCATGGAAATGTCGATCTGTGCGCCTTGGCCGGTGCGCTGGCGGCGCAAGAGAGCAGCGATCGCAGCCATTGCGGCATCTTGCCCTGCCAGCATGTCGGCGGCGGGTGTGCCCACTTTCTGGGGCTCCCCGCCGGGCTCTCCCGTCATGTCCATCACCCCCGAATACCCTTCCGCGATAAGATCGTAGCAGGGCATTTCGGCACGCGCGCCGGTCAGGCCAAAACCGGTGATCGAAACATGGATCAGGTCGGGTTTGGTCAGGCAAAGCGTGGTAAAATCGATGCCAAGTTTCGTTTGCGCGGATCCCACGAGGTTGACCAGAATCACGTCGGCGCGTGCGACCAGTTGCAGCAGGAGCGGCTTTCCCGCCGCCTTGGAAAAGTCGAGCGTCACGCTGCGCTTGTTGCGGTTCACGCTAAGGTACCAGAGCGATTCCCCGTCGAGAAACGGTGGACCCCAGGCCCGGCAATCATCGCCGCGCCCAGGCCGTTCAATCTTGATAACGTTGGCGCCCATGTCCGCCAGCAATTGCCCGGCATAGGGCCCGGCCACCGATGTGGTGAGGTCCAGCACGGTGATCCCGTCCAGCAGGTCAAGGCCGGTGCCGTGCTTGTCGGGCAGCATATCTGCAGGAACGCCGGTCATGGTCAGGCCGCGCCCGACGCGCGCAACGCCGCGATCTCATCGCCGGACATCCCGAGCAGGCCAGCAAGCACGCTATCGGTATGTTCGCCCAGATCGGGAGCAGGATCGATGCGCGGGCTGGCGAAGCCGCTCATGCGGGGCAGGCTCGCGGGCATCTTCAATTCGCCGATGACCGGATGCTCGACTGTCACGATCATCTCCCGCGCAGCATAGTGCGGGTCGGCGAGAATGTCGGCTGGCGAATAGATCAGACTATGCGGCACATCATTGGCTTCAAGAGCGGCAAGCGCCTCCTCCACCGGACGCGACTTGATCCAGTCTGCGACGATGCCGTTGATCGCATCATAATGCTCGACGCGCTTGATATGGGTGGCAAAGCGCGGGTCAGAGGTGAGTTCGGGGCGGCTCAGTGCTGCACATAGCCGCACGAAAACGGTGTTGGCCGCAACCGTCAGCGCAATATAGCGCCCGTCCTGCGTCTCGTAATGATCGCCCGGCGATGCTGCAAAATGCTTGTTGCCGCGCCGCTCACGCCCTTGGCCCAGCTTGTCCTGCGCAGTGATCATCACGTCGGTAAAGCGAAACACGGACTCGTAGAGTGCAAGGTCGATATGCTGGCCCTCACCCGCGCGGGCATCGCGGTTGAACAGCGCGACCATGATCGAGAAAGCGCCAAACAACGCACCCTGATAGTCAGCCATCGCGGTGCCGGGCCGCACCGGCGGGCGATCAGGGTAGCCGGTCATGTTCAGGAAGCCGGCAAAGGCCAGAGAAATCCGGTCATATGCCGTGCGCGACGCCATTGGACCGGTCTGTCCGAAACCGGAAATGCTCAGCATCACCAGTTGCGGGTTGATTGTCTGGAGCACCGCGTAGTCGATGTTCCATTTGGCCAGGGTCCCCGGCCGAAAGTTTTCAACCAGCACATCGGCCTTTTCGACAAGGCGGCGCAAAACGGCTTGGCCTTCGGCTTTGCGCAGATCGAGCGTGATCGACTGCTTGGAGCGCCCCTCCACTTGCCAGTAAAGACTTTCTTCCCCCACAAACGGCCCGGAATGGCGGATCGGATCGCCTTGTCCGGGCGGTTCGATCTTGATGATCTCCGCGCCCAGATCGCCGAGCAGCGTCGCTGCGACCGGGGCTGCGACCATCGTGCCAAGTTCGATGACGCGGATGCCAGCCAACGGCCCGCCACGTGGCTCCTTGGTTCGGGTCATTGCGGTTTTGAGGCGGCAGAAAAATGCGCTGGTACCGGAATATTGAAGAGGCGCGCTGAATTCAGCCCCAATATTTTCGCGGTTTGTTCACGGGTAAGATTGCCCGACCAGGAGGTGATGGCTTTCTCACTGTTCGGCCAGGATCCCTCCACATGGGGATAATCATTGCCCCACAGCAAGCTGTCCACGCCGATCCGTTCCAGCAGTTCAATTCCGACGGGATCGGTTTCAAAGCTGGCATGACCATGCATCCGGAAATACTCGGATGGCCGGTACTTGAGCCGCGGCGATACCCAGAAGCCAAACGCATCCGCGCCATGATCCATTGCCCACAGCGCGTAAGGAAGCCAGCCTGCACCCGCCTCGATCGTCGCAAACTTGAGCTTCGGAAAGCGGTCAAACACCCCCGAGCTGCAAAGCTGGACCGTGGGTTCCAGCACCGTGTTCATTGCATGAACCACATAGTTGATGATCGCGCCGCCATCCCCGCTTGCCGTGCGCGGGTCCTTGCCGGTCCCTGCATGAAACGTCACCGGCAACCCCGTCTGCGCAAGCGCATCCCAGATGGGATCAAAGGCTGGCTGGTTGTAGCTTGCGCCCTTGACCAGCGGCGGCATCATGATGAACCGGAAGTTCCGGTCCGCTGCCCGCTCGATGTCCTTGACTGCGGCGGGGATGTCTGCAGGTGCGACGCAGGCTGCCGGAAAACTGCGGCTATGGTCCTTGAAGGTTTCATACGCCCAGTCCGTCCACGCCCGGCACATCGCGACGTTGAGTTCAGGGTCGGGTGACTGCCAGTTGGTCAGGCCCTTATTGGGAAAAATGATCTCCGCATCGACCCCGTCATAGTCCATGTCGCGGTAGCGGTCTTCGGTAAACCCGCCCTGGTTCTGGAACATCGCACCCTTGGTGCGGTCGAGAGGAGGGCGCTCGCCCGAGTTGCCGGCCTGCGCGATGAAAGCCTCGACATTGACCGAGATGTCACGCGGCGCCTCGCGGATCATCGATGGGCGAATGCCTTCTGCCACAAACCATTTGCGCCCCTTTTCATCAACTTTGACGTGCGGGAGGCGGTCGCGAAACTTCGGCTCGACCCTGGCCGCCCAGACATCATTGGGTTCGTTGACATGGCCGTCGGCCGAAACCACGAAATAGTCCCTGAGAGCGGACTTCTCGGGCTTGGGGTCGGGCGCCTGCACTGCTGCCATCACGCTTGCCATTCACCGCTCCTGCCAGCTAATAAGTGCATATCAGATATATTATGAATGAATGATCGTCAAGCGCATCGGATCGGCTGAAAGAGAAATAGGGGATATACACTTTTTGCATATCTGATTATCAGATGCCTGTGACAATGCGCGGGCAATTGCGCTAGATTCGGGTGGGCGGGATGCAAAGCGACGAAACGGCCTATGACTTCATCGTGATCGGCGGTGGTTCCGCTGGAGCGGTCGTTGCAGCGCGGCTAAGCGAAGATCCAGCCAACACAGTGCTGTTGCTTGAAGCGGGACCGACCGATCATGGCCGCTGGATCGGCTTGCCCATGGGCTTTGCCAAAGTCCTCCCGGATCCCCGCTTCATGTGGCATTTCGAAACCGAGCCGGAACCCAGCCTTAACGATCGCAAGATCTCGGCGCTGCGGGGCAAGGTGCTTGGCGGATCAAGCGCGGTCAACGGATTGCTCTATCTGCGCGGGACGCCGTCTGACTATGCCGTGTGGCGGCAGATGGGTGCAGAGGGCTGGTCCTACGATGATCTACTGCCGTTTTTCCGCAAGTCGCAGCGGCAACAGCGCGGTGCCGATGAATTTCACGGTGACCGGGGCGGACTTGGCGTTGAAGACGCACGCTGGGTCAATCCGCTTGCCGAGGCCTTTCTCGATTCCGCGGCAGACGTCGGCATCCCGAGGACTTCGGATTTCTGCCGCCGTGACATCAGCGGAGCAGGCTATTACCAGATGACCACCTGGAAGGGCAGGCGCTCGTCCTCGGCAGCTGCCTTTCTGGCGCCAGCAAAGCGGCGCGCGAACCTGCATGTGGTCACGGAGGCGCTCGTCACGAAGATCGATGTCGCGGCGAACGAGGCAACCGCCGTGCGCTACGAGCGTAGCGGAACCGCCTTTAGCGCAACCGCGCGGCGTGAGATCGTGCTCTCCGCAGGATCTTTCGCAACACCCCAGTTGTTGCAACTGTCCGGCATCGGCCCGGCCGCGCTCTTGAGCAGGCTTGGGATTCCCGTTGTCCATGACCTTGCGGGCGTCGGCGAAAACCTGATCGATCATATCACCAGCAAGCGATCTTATACCACATTCAGCCGCCATACCTTCAACGCGACGATGCGCAGCCGTGTGTCGCAGGGTCTTGCCGGCCTCCGCTACTTCGCCACCCGCACCGGGCCGCTCGCGGTCGGTGCTGCGCTGGCAGGCGGATTTGCCCATACCCGGGAAGGACTTGGCGATCCTGATGTTCAGATCTTCTTTATGCCTTTCGAGGCAAGCAGCTATTCCGGAAAGCTGCTGAAAGAGTCGAGTTTCCAGGTTGCTTTCTATCAAAACCGCCCTGAAAGCCGAGGCACCGTCTGCATCGCATCGAGCGATCCTCGCGAAGCGCCACGCATCGCGCCCAATTATTTCAGCACGGAAAATGACTTGCGCACTGCCATCGATGGGCTCCGCCTGATCGGACGGATTGGCGCCGCAGCGCCATTGCGCGCGCAAGGAGCCAAGGAAATTCAGCCAGACCTTGCCGAGGAAACCGACGACGCCTTGATCGATTACATCCGCAGCACGTCAAGCACGGGTTATCACCATGTCGGCACCTGCCGGATGGGTGCAATTGACGATGCCATGGCAGTGGTCGACCCGCACCTTCGGGTGCGCGGGATCGGCAAGCTCAGGATTGCTGATGGCTCGATCATGCCGATGATCACTTCGGGCAATACCAATGCCGTTTGCACGATGATTGGCGAGAAATGCGCTGCCATGATGCTACAGAAGGCCTGAGAGGCTGGTGCAGAAGGCATCAAGGGCACCTCGAAAAATAGGTCTTCCCTGATCGGTTGAAATCGGATTCATGGTTTTGCGCGCAGAGAGCGCGCGAACCCGGGGATTTCGAGATGGGA
>JAYUBN010000146.1:0-35241 GCA_043740855.1 Sphingomonadales bacterium
TTACGCCCAAGGCCTTCGGATCGTATGGCGCAATTGCCCGTGCCAAGGGCTTCCTGCAAGTCGCGGCAAGCCCGCTGACGCGTTCCAGCTATCATGCGGGCGACGATTTCCGCCAGATGCGCGACGCCCGCGAAGCTCTACTGGCGAAAGCGGGCGTGGCGCCCGTTGGGCCCGCGAAAGCGGCGCACTGAAATAATGCCCGAAATTCAGGAAACGCGGCGACTGCCATACAGCGCCGAACAGATGTTCGACCTTGTCGCCGATGTCTCGCGCTATGCCGAGTTTCTGCCGTGGGTGGTGGCGACGCGGGTCAAATCCGACAGCGAAACCGAAATGGTCGCCGACATGCTTGTCGGCTTCAAGATGCTGCGCGAGAAATTCACCTCACGCGTTATCAAGCATCGCCCGAGCGAGCTCCACGTCCATTATATTGATGGACCGATGCGCGATCTGGATAATCGCTGGCAATTTCGGCCACTGGGCGCGGCTGCCTGTGAAATTCATTTTTCGGTGAACTTCAGCTTTCGCAACGCGCTGTTCGAAAAAATCGCGGGGCAATATGTCGACCGCGCTTTCGGCAAGATGGTCGCCGCATTCGAAGCGCGGGCCGGCGAGCTTTATGGCAGCAACAACTCCAGCGCGATCAGCGTCGCCTGACGGCGCACCGCCGCGCGGCTCGAGCCATCGAGCTGACGTTCCTCGGCGACCACGGCGGTGCTGCCGCGTTCCGCCTTGGCAAACACCACCAATCCCACCGGCTTTTGCGGCGTACCGCCATCGGGGCCGGCAATCCCGCTGATTGACACGGCGACATCGGCGTTGCTGTGCTTCAACACTCCTTGCGCCATCGCCCAGGCGCAAGCGACCGACACGGCGCCAAAGGTATCGATGATATCTACCGATACCCCCAGCAGTTGGTGCTTGGCTTCGTTCGAATAGGTGACGAAACCGCGATCGAACACCGCAGAGGACCCACCGATTTCAGTCAATGCGGCGGACACCAACCCGCCGGTGCAGCTTTCCGCCACCGCCAGCCGGCGCCCGGCAGCGATGTTTTCGCGTACCACGCGCTCCGCCAGCGCAATGACGTCGTCTGGCAAAAGATGGGAGGGGGTAGGCTGTGCGCTGGTCATGAGGGTAACTCCGTGGTGATCCGGACTACCGTGACGACGGCCTGTGCGGCGATGCCTTCCGACCGGCCCGTAAAGCCGAGCTTTTCCGTAGTTGTGGCCTTGACGCTGACGGTGCCGATGTCAACGCCCATGATCCGCGCCAGGCTTTCTCGCATGGCGAGCCGGTGCGGCCCAATCCGGGGGGCTTCGCAGATCAGCGTGACGTCGACATTGCCCACGGCATAGCCCGCCTGTTGCACCAGGCCGGTCGCATGCGCCAGAAAGCGGTCAGAGGATGCGCCACGCCATTGCGGATCGTTGGGGGGAAAGTGTTGACCGATGTCGCCCGCCGCCACCGCGCCGAGCAGCGCATCGACCACCGCGTGAATTGCGACATCGGCGTCGCTGTGCCCGGCGAGGCCCTGATTATGCTCGATCCGGACCCCGCATAGCCACAGCTCTTCGCCATCGGCTAGCCGGTGGACATCGTAGCCGGTGCCCACACGGATCGACAGCGCCGCGGCGGGCGACGGTGGCGGCGTAAAATCACTGGTAAAGGTCAGCTTGTGCAGCGCCTCGTCTCCATCCACCAATGCAATTTCCAGTCCAGCCGCCGCCGCCACCTGCGCATCATCGCCGGCATCGCGCGGTCCGACCCAGTCGCGGTGCGCCGCCAAAATCGCTGCATAGCGAAAAGCCTGCGGCGTCTGGACGCGGCGCAATTCATCGCGGCGGGCCAGGGCGCCCATCCGCTCGCCAGCGACTCCCGCCTGCTCGCGCTCAACAAATATCATGCTGTCGACAACCGGCAGTACGGGAATTGCAGCCGGATGCGACGATAGCGCCGCCAGCAGCCGCTCGATGACATCGACCGGCAGGATCGGGCGCGCGGCATCGTGAATCAGCACCCATTGCGGCGCATCGTTCACCAATGCCTCCAGGCCCAGGCGCACCGATTCCTGCCGGGTCGCGCCACCGGTGATGAAGCGAATGTCGGCGATCCCGGACAGGGCGCCAGCAGCAATCGCCCGAGCGCCAGCCGGAATGACAACGATGATCGGCGCTGCGCCGGCGTTCGCCAAGGCCCCGACCGAGTGGCGCAGCACCGGTTTGCCGCGCCAATGCACAAATTGTTTGGGCAAAGGCTGACCGGCCCGCAAACCTTGACCCGCCGCGACGACTACGGCGGCCATTTTTGGCAAAGGTACGGCCTGGGGCAAATGCACGAGGTGGGGCAAAGGCACGAGCTGCGGGGGAGTTGTGGGCGTGTCCATCCATGGCGCGGGTAATCGCTTGCCGGGGCAAGGGCAATCCACTATGCGCTGCCTGTTTTTTAGGCATATCCCGGATGACCGACCAGATGACTGCACTTCCTGTCAGGCCGCAACTGGCCCCGATCCGGATCGGGCCGGTTATTGTCGATTGCCCGGTGATCCTGGCGCCGATGACCGGCGTGACCGACATGCCGTTTCGCAAGCTGGTCCGGCATTTCGGTTCGGGGCTGAACGTGACCGAGATGATCGCCAGCCCGGCGATGATCCGCGAAACCCGCCAGTCGTTGCAGAAATCCGCGTGGGACGCGGCGGAAGAGCCGGTTTCGCTGCAACTGGCGGGGTGTAACCCAGCCGAAATGGCCGAAGCCGCAAAGCTGAACGCCGATCGCGGCGCGGCGATCATCGACATCAACATGGGCTGTCCGGTGAAAAAGGTTGTTAGTGGCGATGCCGGATCAGCGCTGATGCGCGATCTGCCGCTGGCCGCGCGGCTGATCGATGCGACGGTGAAGGCGGTGAATGTACCGGTCACGGTCAAGATGCGTATGGGCTGGGATCACGCCAGTCTGAACGCACCGGAACTGGCTCGTATTGCGCAAGACTTGGGCGCGCAGATGATCACCGTGCATGGTCGCACTCGTAACCAGATGTACAAGGGCGAGGCCGACTGGGCTTTCGTGCGCGGTGTCAAGCAGGCGGTGTCGATCCCGGTTATCGTCAACGGCGATATCTGCGACCTGGCCGATGTCGCTCGCGCCCTGGAATTATCGGGAGCGGACGGGGTGATGATTGGTCGGGGGGCTTATGGCAAGCCCTGGCTGCTGGGTCAGGTCATGCATTGGTTGCGTCATGGCAGCGCCTTGCCTGACCCCGATATTGATACGCAATTGCGCCTTATTATAGAGCATTACCAGGCTATGCTTTGCCATTATGGGAGCGACGTCGGGGTAAAAGTCGCACGCAAGCACCTGGGTTGGTACACCAGGGGCCTGCCCGGTTCGGCGGAATTCCGCAATCGCGCCAATTTCATCGACTCGCCCGATGCGGTGGTGGCGGCACTGGGCGAATTCTACGCGCCATTCCTGCAACGACGGGCGGCCTGATGGTCAAACATGCCGCAACCGGGCCTGACCCCCGGCGGCAACTCGCCAGCCTGCCGGTGGCAGTGATATTACTGGGCCCGGGGCAGGTGATCGCTTCGGCCAATCCCGCCGCAGAGCAGTTTCTGGGCCAGAGTTCGCTGCGGCTGTCGGGGCGCCCGCTGTTGGAGACCCTGCAATTCAACCAGCCGCGGCTGGTCGAGCGGATTGTCGAGGGGGATGCCCAGGTTTCCGCTCGCCAGATCGACGTCCATGTCGTCGGCGTCGGAACGCGACGCATCGACCTGACGATTGCCCCGGTGGTGGACGAAACGGGCTGGCAAGTGATGACGCTGCACGATAGCACTGCTGCTGACGCCATCGGCGAGGTGCTTATCGGTCGTGAGCAGGGCGTGCTTCAGGCCCCCGAAATCCTGGCGCATGAAATCAAGAATCCGCTGGCGGGAATACGCGGTGCCGCGCAGTTGCTGGCCCGCAAGGTCAATCCCACCGATCGGGCGCTGACCACTTTGATTGCCGACGAAGTCGATCGGATTGCCAAGTTGATCGACCAGATGCAGACGCTGAGCCAGCGCACCGCCGAGCCGACCGGGCCATGTAACCTGCACGAGGCGATCCGCCATGCCTGCGCGATCATGACCGCCGCCAGCCAGGACACGCCGCGCATCGAAGAGGAATTCGATCCGTCGCTGCCGGTGGTGCTGGGGAGTACCAACGGTCTGGTACAAGTGCTCCTCAATCTGCTTGCCAATGCCCGCGACGCCACCCGGGATGGGGCAAGCCGACAGGGACTCGGTCCGCGCGTCATTGTGCGCACACGCTTTGCCAGCGGGCTGCAACTGCACGTCACCGGGCGGGGCAAGCCGGTGCGCCTGCCGATCGAACTGCGCATCAGCGACAATGGTCCGGGCATTGACCCTGCCGTGCGCGAACATATCTTCGAGCCTTTCGTCACCACCAAGAAGTCGGGGCAGGGGCTGGGCCTGGCGCTGGTCCGCAAGCTGATCGGCGACATGAACGGCCGGATCACGCATGATCGCGACGACGTTGCGGGCTGGACCCATTTTCGCCTGCATTTGCCCGTGGCCCCGCATGACGCGGTCGCGGTCATGGCCGGAAACCACATATGAGCGTGCTGCTCGTCGAGGATGACGAATCGATCGCGATTGTCATCACCGCCGCCTTGGAGGCGGAAGGTTTTGTCGTGGCCCATTGCGACAGCATCGCCCGTCGCAATGCCCTGCTGAGCGAGCAATCCTACGCCGCACTGGTCACCGACGTCATGCTGACCGATGGCGACGGCATTGATAGTCTGGGCCCGGTGCGGGCGATGCATCCGACCATGCCGATCATCATCCTGTCGGCACGCAACACGCTGGACACTGCGGTGCGCGCCAGTGAAACGGGGGCTTTCGAATATTTCCCGAAGCCGTTCGACATCGAGGAACTCGTGCGGACGGTGCGTCAGGCGGTCGGCGCGAGCGACTTTCGCGATGCAGGCGAGATAGACGAAGTCGCTACGCAGGGATTGCCGCTAGTGGGTCGCAGCGCATCGATGCAGGCGGTTTATCGCATGATCACGCGGGTGCTGCGCAACGATCTGACGGTATTGATCCTGGGCGAATCGGGCACTGGCAAGGAATTGGTGGCAGAGGCGATCCACCAGCTCGGTCACCGCCGCGATGGTCCCTTTGTGGCGGTCAATACCGCCGCAATACCGGCTGAATTGATCGAAAGTGAGCTGTTCGGGCATGAGCGCGGCGCTTTTACCGGAGCAGTCGCGCGGCACATCGGCAAATTCGAACAGGCTGAGGGCGGCACGCTGTTTCTCGATGAAATAGGCGATATGCCGATGCAGGCGCAGACTCGCCTGCTGCGCGCGCTGCAATCGGGCAGCATTCGGCGGGTCGGCGGGCGCGACGAAGTGCGGATCGATGCGCGGATTGTCACGGCGACTAACAAGCATCTTGAGCCGCTGATCGCTGCCGGGCTGTTCCGCGAAGACCTGTTTTACCGCATCAACGTCGTGCCGATAAACCTGCCGCCGTTGCGTGACCGGTCCGACGACATCGATGCCCTGGCCCGGCATTTCCTGGTGCTGGCCGCAGCGGAAGGGTTGCCGCGCCGCCAATTATCGCAGGAAGCCATCGATCTGCTGCGGCGCCAGCCGTGGCGGGGCAATGTCCGCGAATTGCGCAATGTCATTTATCGCATCGCCTTGTTGGCGCGAGACGATACGATTGATGCAGCGGCGCTGGAGCCGTTGCTCGTCCCCGGCCCGCGCGCCGGCGACAGTACGGAGGCGGGCGCCCCTGGTCTGGATGCGGCGGTAACCGGCTGGTTGCTGGCCAACGACCCGCCGCAGGGTACGGTCTATGACAGCGCGCTGGCGGCTTTCGAACGGCCGCTGTTTGCCGAAGTGTTGCGCAGCACCGGCGGCAATCAATTACGCGCGGCGCAAGTTCTGGGCATCAATCGCAATACGCTACGCAAGCGCCTGGGCGAGTTGGCGCTGGACCCGGAAGCCTACCAGAGCCGGATATGATGGCGCTTTATTCTTGCCAATACGCCACACTGGTGTTGTAATCGGGCAACGATGACATCGCTAGGCGCTTCCCGAATCCGACGATGGCCCCGCTGGTGGCGGCGCGTGCAGGTTGCGGCGCGTCGCGCGAAAATTTTTCCACTACTGGAAGCGGCAGCAGTCCTGAGTTTCCTGGCGGCTACGTTAGCGACTTGGGCGGCGCTGTCCGACCAGTCGGTAAAGGGCCAGCTGCTGCCTTCGGGCCTGACCGCTTCGTTGCTGATCGGGACGCTGGTACCGGCGATGGCAATCCTGGTCCTGCTGGGCCGCCGCATGGCGCTGCGCCGCGCTGCTGAGACGATTGGCGGCCAAAGCGGGAGGGGCGGGGGAAGCGGGACGGGGCGATTGCATGTGCAACTGGTTTTCCTGTTCTCGCTGGTCGCGGCCATACCCACCCTGCTGGTCGTCATCTTTGCCTCGTGGCTGTTTCAATCGGGTGTGGAGTTCTGGTTCTCCGACAATTCGCGCGGGATGCTGGAGAATGCCAACAAGCTGGCGCGGGGCTATTACGAGCAGACCCAGCGCGACGTCAGCGGCCAGGCAATCGCGATGGCTGACGACCTGCATTACATTCTCAGCCGGACCACGATCGTCAGCCCCAAATTTGGCGCAGCGCTTGGCTATCAGGTAGTGCAGCGCGGACTGAACGAAGTCGCGATCCTGCAAAAAGCGCGCGATGGCAGACTGCGCACGGCGGTGATCGTCGATCCCCGGAAGAACGTCACCAGCGAACGCGTAACGCCGCAGGAATTGCGCCAGATCGACGCCGGCGAAGCTATCGTGGTCAATGCCAGCGCGGATCGCATCGAGGCGGTGACGCCGATCGACCGGCCGTCAGGCCTGTATCTTTATGTTGCGCGTACTTCGGATTTGCTGGCCCTGAGCCAGGGACGGCGTGCGGAAAACATCGTGCGCGCGTATCAGGTGCTCACCCAACGTGCGCGGCTGCTGCAATTGCGCTTCAACGTTGCGCTGTTCGTTATCTCGCTGACGCTGGTCGGCATGGCCGTGTGGTTCGCGCTGCGCTTTGCCGACCGGCAGGTCCAGCCACTGTACGAGCTGGTCGCCGCCGCGCGCCGGGTGGGCAGTGGCAACTTCGCGCTACGTATCGAAGGCCGCACTGGCGCGGATGAAATCGGTCTTTTAAACCGTGCGTTCAACCGCATGACCGCCCAGATCGAGCGCCAGACGCAGGCGCTGGTCAGCGCCAACCAGCAATTGGACGAAAGGCGCGCGCTGATTGAGGCGGTGCTGGAATCGGTGACTGCCGGGGTGATTTCGCTCGATGGCGGCGGCGCCGTGCTGCTGATGAACAGCTCGGCGCAAAAGCTGCTGCTCGGTCGCGATGGTGCGCCACCGGTGGGTTGGCGCATTGCGGACATCGCCCCGCCGATCGCCGCGATGATCGGTAATGGTTTGACCGCTGGCATCGTCCAGCACGGCAAATCGGGCGATTTGCTTACGCTGGCGGTAAAGCTGACGGGCAGTCGCGGCGGACATGTGATTACCTTCGAGGATATTACCCGGCAATTGATCGACCAGCGCCAGGCCGCCTGGTCCGATGTCGCCCGGCGCATCGCGCATGAAATCAAGAACCCGCTGACCCCGATTCAACTGGCGACGGAGCGGCTCAATCGCCGGTATCGCAAGCAGATTCTCAACGATGGCGAGTTGTTCGACGAATTGACCGCGACGATCATTCGCCAGGTTGGCAGCCTGCGCAAAATGGTCGATGAGTTTTCGTCGTTTGCGCGGCTGCCCAATCCGGTGTTTCGCGCTGAAGATCCGGTCGATCTCGCGCGGCAGGCGGTTTTCCTGCAGCAGGTGGCGCATCCCCAAATCGAATTTGCCTTTACAGCGGCAAGCGACATCGAGCGGATCGCCTGCGATCGGCACCAGTTCGGTCAGGCCATGACAAATATTCTGAAGAATGCTGTTGAGGCTATTGAAGCAAAATCGAAAAATTGGTCCGGCGATTATTGCGGGCGGATCGCGATCGCGGTGCGGCAGGATGATGCCACGGTCCATATCCTGATCGCCGACAACGGCATCGGCCTGCCGCAGGATCGTGAACGGATCACCGAGCCCTACGTCACCACCCGCGAAAAAGGTACGGGGCTGGGATTGGCGATCGTCAAAAAAATCGTCGAGGAACATGGCGGTGAAATGCATTTTGCTTCGGTCCCGGAGGGGGGGACGCAAGTGACCATGGGTTTTGCCCGCGATCCGCTCGCCGGCCACCCCAGTGTCGAAGCTGCGGAATAAGGATGGTGCAACGATGAAAGAATGTTTGCCCGCAACACGCATTTGGAGGCTGCATGGCGCTTGAAATACTGATCGTCGACGACGAACGGGACATCCGCGATCTGGTCGCGGGTGTGCTCAGCGACGAAGGCTATGAATGCCGGACAGCAGGGGACAGTCGCTCCGCGCTGGATGCAATCGACCTGCGGCGGCCATCACTGGTGCTGCTCGATGTGTGGCTGCACGGCAGCCCGATGGATGGGTTGGAGGTGCTGGACGCGATCAAGCTACGCGAGCCCGAATTACCGGTTATTATCTTTTCAGGCCACGGCAATATCGACACGGCGGTCTCGGCGATCGGCCGCGGTGCCATGGATTTCATCGAAAAGCCGTTTGAAGCAGAGCGCTTGCTGCATCTTGTAGCGCGGGCAACCGAAACCGAAATGTTGCGGCGCGAGAATGCCCGGCTCAAGCAGGTCTTGCCCTTTAGCCATGAATTCACTGGCAACAGCGCGGCAATCAACCACGTCCGCGCGACATTGAAACGCGTCGCCAACACCGGCAGTCGCTTGCTGATTTCCGGTCCGGCGGGGGCAGGCAAGGAAGTCGCCGCGCGGTTGCTCCACAGTTGGAGCGCGCGCGCAGGCCATGCCTTTGTCAGCGTAAATTCGGCGCGGATCACGCCCGAGCGGTTTGAGCAGGAGCTGTTTGGCGAGGAATCCGGCGGGCAGCTCGAACGCGCGGGCCTGTTGGAATTGGCCGATGGTGGCACGCTGTATTTCGATGAAGTCGCGGACATGCCGCTGTCCACCCAGGCCCGTATCCTGCGTGTGCTGACGGAACAGAGTTTTGTCCGGGTCGGCGGCAATCGCCAGATCGGCGTCGATGTCCGCGTGATATCGTCCAGTTCGCGCAATCTGGAAAAGGAAATTGCCGAAAAACGTTTTCGCGAGGATCTTTACTACCGGCTCAATGTCGTGCCGGTCCATGTGCCGTCACTGGCCGACCGGCGCGAGGATATTCCCGCGCTGATCGACCACTTTTTCGCTCGCTATGCCAATGACCAGGGTTTGGCGCCGCCCGAAGTCACCGCCGAGGCGATGGCGGCGCTGCAATCCTACGAATGGCCGGGCAATGTGCGGCAATTGCGTAATGTGGTCGAACGCACGGTCATTTTGACCGCGCGCGAGCGTATGTCCCGGATCGAGCCGGATATGCTGCCGAGCGAAATCATCAACAGTCGCATCGCTGGCGAACTGGGCATGCCGGCGTTGATGGGATCGCCGCTACGCGAGGCGCGGGAAAATTTCGAACGTGAGTATCTGAAGGTGCAGATTCGGCGTTTTTCGGGCAACATTTCCAAAACCGCTAGCTTCATCGGCATGGAGCGTTCGGCGCTGCACCGCAAACTGAAGCTGCTCGGTATCGCCGAGCGGCGTGATGACGACGAAGATTAAGTTATGGCAACAAAATCTTTTGCCGGGACGGTCATCCCATAATTTTTCCGTTTACGCTGCAACCGCGAACAACTATATACGTTTTGAGAACGGTCGCATATTTAGCGGCCAGATTGCGGACTGCATTGGCAGCCGCCAAAAAAAATGGAGCAGAATATGACGGGCCGTATCCTCACCGCTCGCCCCAAGGCCAAGTCCGCTGCTGTCGAGGCAGCGGCGCCTGTTGATCTCGGAGAAGAACAGGCGAACGACAGCCCTTCTGCCGCCCCCGATGTTACCGCCGAAAATGGCAACGCCGCACAGATAAAGGGCGGCGCGGCACCGGTTAGGATCCCGTCGGTAAACGGGAAAGCCCAGAGTCTTCAAGACCAGTTTCTCAACCTGCTCCGCAAGCACAAGACCCCGGTGACGATGTTTTTGGTCAAGGGAGTGAAATTGCAGGGAATTGTCACGTGGTTCGACAATTTCGCGATCCTGCTCCGCCGCGACGGCCATTCGCAGCTTGTTTATAAACATGCCATCTCGACAATCATGCCCAGCCAGCCGCTCGATGCCCGCCAGTTTCTGAATGCAGGTGACAATAATCGAAAGCTGCGGCTGCTGCAGGACGTATTCCTGACCAGTGTCCGCAATGCCGGAGTCCATGTGACCATGTTCCTGGTGAACGGGGTGATGTTGCAGGGCCGGGTGGCCGCCTATGATTTGTTCTGTCTGCTGCTGGAGCGCGATGGCTATGTCCAGATGGCGTACAAGCATGCCGTCTCGACTATTCAGCCGCTCACGCCAGTCGATCTTACCGGTGACTGGGAAGGCGAAGAGGACTCCGGCGCCTGACCTTTTCAGCAGAGACACCTCAATCGAAAGAAAAGCCTGCTTCGGGCGAGCAAAAAGGCGAGGTTACGCGCGACGCCCGGGCGTTAGTGGTGTGCCCGGAGATGCGCGGTAAAGGCGCCACTGTCGACACCCAGGCGCGGCTGGAAGAAGCCACGGGGCTGGCGCTGGCGATCGGGCTGGTGGTGACGGATGCTTTCGTCGTCCCCATTCGCGAAGTGCGGCCCGCAACGCTGTTTGGTCAAGGGCAGATTGCCAACATCAAGGCTGCCTGCGAGCAGCATGAAGCGGAACTGATCATCGTCGATGGCGCATTGTCGGCCATTCAGCAACGCAATCTGGAGGAAAAACTCGGGCGCAAAATCATCGACCGGACCGGGCTGATCCTCGAAATCTTTGGCGAACGCGCGGTGACAGCCGAGGGGCGCTTGCAAGTCGAACTGGCGCATCTGGATTATCAGGCCGGGCGACTGGTGCGCAGCTGGACACACCTTGAGCGGCAGCGCGGCGGGTTCGGTTTTCTTGGCGGGCCAGGCGAAACCCAGATTGAGGCTGACCGCCGCCTGATCCGCGATCGCATGGCGCGCATCCGCCGCGAGCTGGAACAAGTGCGACGGACCCGCGCGCTGCACCGCGACCGCCGCGAAAAGGCACCGTGGCCTGTACTGGCGCTGGTCGGCTATACCAATGCCGGGAAATCCACCCTGTTCAATCATTTGACCGGTGCGAATGTCATGGCCGAGGATTTGCTGTTCGCTACGCTCGATCCGACCATGCGCAGGGTCCGGTTGCCTGCGGTCGACAAGGCGATCATGTCGGACACGGTGGGGTTCATTTCCGATCTGCCCACGCAATTGGTCGCGGCATTCCGCGCCACGCTCGAAGAAGTGACCGCCGCTGACGTCATCATCCACGTCCGCGATATTGCCAACTCCAACAGTGCCGCGCAAAAGGCCCAGGTGCTGTCAGTGCTGGCCGACCTGGGTGTGGCGGGTGTTGAGAAGGATGCAGACGAGAGCGCGACAGCCAGCCCACCGGTGCCCGTGATCGAGGTCTGGAACAAGTGGGATCTGTTGCCGCCCGACCGTGCCGCAGAACTTCGCCAGCAAGCGCGCGTCAGCGACCAGATCGTAGTGCCGCTCTCGGCGTTGACCGGCGAAGGTTGCAATGACTTGTTGGCCGCCGCCAGCCGCTTGCTGACGCAGGACGCCCGCGAGCTGGAATTTGTGCTGCCGGCAAGCGATGGCCAGCGCATTGCGTGGCTCCATGCGCATGGCGAAGTGCTGGCGGATGGCGCAGTGCTGCGGGAAGGCGGGGCTGGCGGCCATGACGAGGTGCCAGAGCGACGGATCAGGGTCCGCCTGACGCCGCGTGAACTCGGGCGGTTTACCCGTTTGCCCGGTGTTTCTCCCCACGCTTGACCGCTTGCCACAAGGCTTCCTGTTCATCCAGCGATAGCTCGGCAAAGGTCTGACCAGCCTGTTTGGCCAGCGTTTCCATGGCTCGGAAGCGGCGTTCGAACTTGGCGTTAGCGGCGCGCAACGCGTCCTCGGCGGCGATGCCATGGGCGCGCACCACATTGACGGCGGCAAACAGCAGGTCGCCCGCTTCCTCGGCCCGATCCTGCGGCGTGATCGCCTCGGCCAGTTCGCATAGCTCCTCGGCCAGCTTGTCGGTCGGCCCCGCGGTGTCAGGCCAATCGAAGCCGACACGGGCGGCGCGCTTCTGCAATTTCTCGGCACGCATCAGCGCCGGCAGCGCCAGCGCCACGCCGTCAAGCGCGCTGGTCGCACCCCGCGCGGTACGTTCCTGCGCCTTCAGGTTTTCCCATCGCGTTTCGCCGGGCGGCCCGGCATCGTGCCCGCCAAAGATATGCGGGTGGCGCGCTTCCATCTTGGCGGCAATCGCGGCGGCAACATCGGCAAAATCAAACTGCCCCGCTTCCTCGGCAATGCGGGCATGAAACACGACCTGCAACAGCAGGTCGCCCAGTTCGTCCTTGATCCCTGCCAGATCGTCACGCGCCACCGCGTCGGCGACTTCATAGGCTTCCTCGATGGTGTAGGGAGCAATCGTGGCAAAGCTTTGCGCGCGGTCCCATGCGCAGCCATGCTCGGGGTCGCGAAGGCGGGCCATGATCGCCAGCAGGCGATCGAGCGGTGATGAATCAGTTGCCATGCGCGTTGCCAGACAGGCAAGTCGGGCAATGAGCAAGATCAAATGGGATCGATCCTCGCGATTGCCGAAATTGGTCCGCGCGGTGACATTTGCGACCGAAAGGAACTCGCACGGGTTACCACCGATGAAAGATTATGGTGGCGCCCCGGAACTGTCGTGATCGTCAAGGCCGAAAGCGATTTCACGTTGCCCAGCGCGGTCGCCGATGCGATGCCCCCCGGACAAAACGCCAACACGCCAGTCGCTACATCGCGCGAGTGGCGCAGGTTTACTGAGTTGGCAGTGGCGCAGCTGGCGCGACTTTGTCAGCCCTTGCTTGCCCGCCTGGGCGGTGCCTGTTCACAATCAGGCTGGCACGCATCGCCGCCCGCCAGCACAGTCGCGCAACCCCGTTTTGTGTCGTGCTGTGCAGGGAAATGCAATTGGCAGACACCTGTGGCATGCAAACCGGCAAGCCGTCAGAACGGGATTTCCTTGCCCTCGAAGTCGAACAAATTGCCGCTGTCGGACACTTTCAACCCTTCTATCACGTCGAGTAATTGCAGCGCGGCACGTTCCGGATCGAACAGTCGCCCATCGCGGACGTTGCTTTGAAATGGGCGGGACAATGCAGTATTTACGGTGCCGGGGTGCAGCGTAACGACGATTGCCCGTTCATTGCGGCGGCGCTCCTCGATCGCAAGATTGCGAACCAGCATGTTGAGCGCTGCCTTTGACGCGCGATAGCCGTGCCATCCGCCCAGCCGGTTGTCGCTGATTGATCCGACCCGTGCCGACAATGCCGCGAAGACCGATCGCCCGCTTTTTGGCATGATTGGCAGAAAATGCTTGGCAACAAGCACCGGTCCGATCGCGTTCACGGCATAAACTTTTGCCAGCCAATCCGGGTCGAGATCGCGCAACGCTTTTTCGGGGCCACGTCCGACTGCGTGGAGCAATCCGGTGGCAACGATGACCAAGGTCGGCAATGGCCCCTTTGCAACATACGCGGCGGCGGCGGCGATACTCGTCTCGTCAAGCAGGTCGAGATACTGCGCGCCCGCCCTTGATCGCGCGAAACCATGGACAACAGCGAACGCGCCTTCCTCGATCAGCGCAGCCTCAAACGCCGCGCCGATTCCGCCCGAAGCGCCGATAACAACGGCGGAAGCTTTGTCGGTGCCGCTCATGCGCGGGTAAACCGCCAGCGATCAGCTTCGCTTTCTTCCGGGTCGAAGCGATATCCATCGCTGTTGAAGCCACACATTGCCTCAGTTTCAGTTATGTGATGTTCGCATAGCCACCGTGCCATCATGCCGCGTGCGCGCTTCGCGCTGAAGCTCACGAAGCGGGGACCATCCGGACCAGGCTCGCGAAACTCGACGTCAATTACGCGCACGCCCGCCAGCTTGCCCCGAACGGCCGCGAAATATTCCTGGCTGGCAAGATTGAGCACTACGCCCGATCCTTCCGCTTCCATCTGTGAAAGAAGCAATTGAGCGATACGGTCGCCCCACCAGTCGGTCAGGCTCTTGCGGCGTGGTGCCCAGCGGGTACCCATTTCCAGCCGGTACGGACGGATGACGTCGAGCGGTCGCAGCAAGCCGTACAGGCCAGACAGCATCCGCACATGGTCTTGCGCAAAAGTCACGCCCGCATCGTCCAGCGTGTATGCTTCGAAGCCGGTATAGACATCGCCGGCAAAGGCGAACAGCGCCGGCCGCTCGGGCAAGCTGGCAAAGTCGCGGAAGCGCTCTGCGTTGAGTTTGGCCAGTCGCGGCGAGATATGCATCAGCTCCCCAAGCCGCTTCTGTGTCAGGTTCGCGGCCGAGTGAGCAAGACTGCGCGCTTCCTCGGCGAAATGCGGCGTCGAGACGGTGAGCGACGGCAGTGCGCGCTGGAAGTCGAGTGTCTTGGCTGGGGATAGCAGAACGATCATTGCATCGATATTAGCGGCGGCAGGCGGCAGCGTCAAACCACCGGCTCCGCCCTTTGTATGCCCGAGTTTGAGTCGGTCGAGACTGGCGGAAAGCATTCTGGCAGCATCCGTTGCTTCGAAAAATCCGCTGAAACAGCTGTCGGCGCCAGTCATGGATCTGGGACGGGTTCACGCCATGACGCCGCGCCGGGACCTGAACTGGAATGCGGCTTTCAAACGCCTCCGCAACAATCCGAAGCTTCGGCTTATTGTTGCAGCGCTGGCGCCAGCCGCTGTCCACCACGTCCAGGCGACTAGGGCCGTGGAACGCGCGGAAGCTCACCCGAGCCATCAGCGCATAACGAGTGCATTACATCTGCCCGATAATGCGGTCGTGACTGGCGAAGAGCCGACGAACAGTGCCGGCCCGGCTAAAATTGTTCGACAGACGGATAGATAGATAGATATACATATAGATGCACCGGTGATTGTGCTGCCGATCTTTTTTTGTTCGTATCGGGCCACCACCCTGCGCGCTGTCTCTGGCAGCGGATAAGGGGCAGGATCAAGCGCTCCGCTGATTGCAATGCGGGTCATTCAAAAGGCTGATTGCGATCAGCCTGCAAAAAAAATTAAATAATCTCGATAAAAATCTTATTATTGCCTCGATCAGATTTTTTCTTTGAAAATATTGTGGCAAACTTGTTTTTGGTGGTAATATACATTCAGTTTTATTGGAGTCTGCGTCGGTGATAAACGATGAACTATTATTTAAAGTAGAGTGTGTAGTTCAAAAAAAGCCGGATTATGCAGATTACACTCTCTTAATCCAGGAAAATATTGTCAAGCAGCCCGAAATTTATCCGGTTGCACTGGCCTTACTGTCAGGTACGGGCCGTCGGCGGTTGGTCGATGTCGGCTGCGGGATCGGAACAAAACTGGCAGAGGCCCCCGTCGGGGCAAAGCTCGGTATCGATTTTGAGGCAAATATCGCGCATTGCCGGGACACTTATCCGGAAATGGCGGAATGGTATGGATTAGATCTGGAAACTGCCGTTCCCGATTATCTGACCGAAACTATCGGGCCCGACGATGTTGTGGTGTGTAGTGACGTCATTGAGCACCTTGTTGATCCACGCCCGTTGCTCGCCTTTCTCCGCCATTGCTTCCAGCGCGGCGCCCTGGTCATTACCAGTACCCCCGATCGGTTGCTCGTGCGCGGAGCGGATCATCCTGGTCCGCCGCCTGACCCCGCCCATGGTCAGGAATGGACTAGCGCCGAATATCGTGCGCTGTTGCTCGCGAACGGCCTGCCACCACTTTACATCGGTCTTACATTTGACAATAACCAGGATGGTTTTCTCCAAACTATTGTCTCCATCCACGAGCCACGGTTGCAGCGTCTTTATCAGGCGGCGCCGCACAGGCCTTTGGCAATCATGTCTTGCTTCAACGAAGACGACGTCCTCGACGAGGTGATCGAGCACTGGATTGCCCAGGGTTGCGACCTGCATATATTTGACAATTGGTCGACCGACCGGACGTGGTCAATCCTTGAGGCCGCATCGATGCGCTTTGACAGCCGCGTCGTTATTGAACGGTTTCCCCGCGAAGATCCCGGCCACGGCAGTTGGCGGGATATCCTCGCTCATAAAGAAGACATCGCTTTTTGTCATAAGGGGCGATGGATAATACATACCGATGCCGATGAGATCCGGCAAAGCCCTTTCGCCTCGTTAAATCTGGCCGATGCACTGCATATCGTGGAATTGGCTGGGTGGAACCGGATCAATTTCACGGTCCTCAATCATCGTCCAGTCAATGGCGAGCCGTACCTGCCCGGATCACTGGCCGGTGCACTTCCTTACTTCGAATTTGGGACGAAGCCGGGCCACTTTATCCAGAAGAAGGCATGGCTACAGGGTGCAGTCAAAGTGTGCCTAGCAGATTCGGGAGGGCATCTGGCTGAGTTTGCCGATGCCCGTGACTGCCCTTACCATTTTATGCTTCACCATTATCCCTTGCGTTCTGAGGAACATGGTCGGCGCAAGATTAACCGTGAGCGCTTCAGCCGCTGGTCAGCGCAAGAACTAGCAAGCGGATGGCATCGTCATTACGACGAACTGGCCGGGGATGCCAGTCTCAGGTGGGATGCCTTGGCACTGCACGATATCAGGAACGATTTCTGGAGCCGGCACGGCCTACAGATCCTCAGCGGTCTGCAAAGATGAGGTAGGCTGAAGGACGATGCGATAGGATAAAATTGCTTCGTCCTTCAGGATCTTTGTTGTCACGTGATTTTTATAAAATCCAGCGCCCGATTTTTGTCATCACGCGCTAGAACCTTTCCGGCTCAAGATTAGCCAGGAAAACCGCAGCGATTTATCGCTTTACGGTAACTTCCGCACTGCCATATAAAACCATTTGGCTTGAAATTACCCAAAACAAGGCTGGGCTTCAAATTCGCGCCAGTCATTACGTTGGCGGTGCGCCCGTCACGTTTCCGGTCAACCCCGGCCTGACGAGCTGCAATGGATCCCCCGCACCTGTTACTGAAGCGCGAGAGCGATGCCGAAGCTGCCAGTGATGCCGTTTCCGGCGATACTGTTGTTCCCATAAGAAAGCGCGACGCCCGGGCTGGTTTGTGCGACACCAGTACCATTGCCGCTGATGATCAAGCGGCTGAACAAGACCATTGCGCCGGCGCCGCTGGCTAACACCCCGGTGGCGTTTTCCAAGGACGAACTTTCATCGACGGTCAGCCTTGTTGATGCACCGTTGGAATAGCTGATAAATCCGCACTGACCATTGAACACCGAGGCGCTGTCATGGACAATGACGTTTAACGTACCTGTGGTGAGCGTCCCATTGGCCATGATCCCGTCACTCATGTTGTGCGATACGGTCGTGCGATCGACGAGCATCGCCACGCTTGCGCTGCCGGATGGTTTGTTGCGAATCCCTGAGCCGACATTGTCGGCGATCACTGAATCGATCACGTCCACCGCTACATGGCCCGAGGCCGCGCTGGGCGCTACGTAAACGCCAGCGGTGGTAAAGCCGCGGATCGTCGACTTTTCGATGCGCACCTGACCGGCCTGGATGATGTTGACGCCACTGAGGCCCGTGCCCAGCCCTTCGATATCAAGCCCGCTCAGATGGACGACATCACTTGGTCCGGCGTTGATTGCGATGCCGTCGCTGCCGTTCGCCAAGACACCGGCTTCGCCGGCCGAGCAAATGATTGAAATTGCCTTGGTGATCGTCAACACCCCAAAGCCGCCCGAATCCGAGCAGTTGATTTCGCCCCCGGCTGCGGTTTTTGAAATGGCGCCGGCAAAAGTCTTGCACGGTGCGGTGCGTGAACAGGGATTGGCGTCATCGCCTACGCCGGAAACCCATGTGCGAGTGGACTGGGCAAAGGCCGACGCGCTGCCGAATCCGAAGGCAAGCAAAACGGCCAGTGTTCCCAGCATCCGTATGAATTTCATATTTGCCCACCCCCGAACCAGTAGCAAAGTTTAAGGGAAGTGTTTTGGCATGGCAAGGCCGCAGGGCCAACCAGCATCATTGCCGTTTCGATCAGGCAGAATGCGCCGCCAGCGCAATCCCGGCGCGCCGATCGGCCGGGTCGGCAGTCTGCATTGAGCGCTACGGTGTGGTAACGCAGCCCAGACCAGTATAGGTGGCAAGCGCAAGTTCAGGCAATTCAGGCAGACGCATGGCCCGCAAACATTCGAAACATGATCCCTACGGAGACTTGCATCGCGAGGAAGAGGTTCCGGCGATTGTCGCACCCTGCTGGCTGTGTGGCCGGCCAACCGGCAAGACCATTGTCTGGCACCATCCCGTACCCAAGAGCCGGGGCGGGCGCGACGTCGTCCCCATGCACCCTATTTGCCAGCAGACGCTGATCGCCAATTTCACCAATTCAGAACTGCAGCGCCACGGGATGGATGTGGAAGCCCTGCTGGCCAATCCGACCGTCCGCAAATTTGTCGATTGGGTGGTGAACAAGGCCCCCGATTTCACCGCGACCACGGCCAAGAAGCAGCGCTGACTTGCGGCGGCGGCAAATCTGTGGACGGGAGCTGTCGGCAAGGGCATGAACAGGTGTTCAAAGGGGCCAGATTGTTCTGCAAACCCGCAGGTCACCTGAACGGAGCAAACTATGCCATTGACCGGACGCGAGATGCGCTCAACCATCGGCGAGGATGGCACCTTGAAACTGACGCTGGAGGAGGTCGTGATCGGCGATCCTGCCGACGATGAGGTGATTGTCAGGATCGAGGCCGCGCCGATCAATCCAAGCGACCTTGGCCTGCTGCTTGGCCCTGCGGATCTGTCGTCGCTAAGGGCGATCGGCAAGGATGGCGCGCCGTCTCTCACCTTCACGATTTCCCCAAGCAATCTGGCGGGTGTTCAGGCACGGCTGGGCCGGTCCCTGCCCATCGGCAACGAGGGGGCGGGCACTGTTATTGCTGCGGGGCGCAACGCCAAAGCGTTAGAGGGCAAGCGGGTCGCGATGATGGGCGGCGCGATGTACGCCGACTATCGCAAGATTGGCGTACGTGAAGTCGTGCCGTTGCCGCAGAACGTCAGCGCTGCTGATGGCGCATCAATGTTCGTCAACCCACTGACTGCGCTCGGCTTTGTCGAGACCGCGCGCAGCGAGGGGCACAAGGCTATCGTCCACACCGCCGCCGCCTCCAATCTGGGCCAAATGCTGTTGAAGGCCTGCCTTGCCGACGGCATCCCCTTGATCAACATCGTGCGTTCGCCCCAGCAGGTCGATCTTTTGCGCAGCCTTGGCGCGACACATGTCTTGAACAGCACGGACAAGGATTTTCTTTCCCACCTTGCCGACGCCGTTGCAGAAACGGGTGCGACGATTGCATTCGACGCCATCGGGGGGGGGACGCTGGCCAGCGACATCATGCAGGCCATGGAACTTGCCGCCGCGCGGACCATGACCGAGTACAGCCGCTATGGTTCGGATACATTCAAGCAGCTGTACATCTATGGCGCGCTCGATGTGGGTACCATGACACTCAACCGTTTGGCCTTCGGATTTCAGTGGAGCGTGTCCGGTTGGTTGCTTTTCCCCTTCCTGCGCAAGGCCGGGCAGGCGACGGGTGAGCGACTGCGCCAGCGCGTCGTCGATGAACTCACCACCACGTTCGCCAGCACGTATACGCGTATCATCGGTCTGGTTGATGCGTTGCAGCCTGACCTGCTGTATGCCTATCAGCGCAAGGCCACGGGAGAGAAGTTTCTGATCGACCCGACGCTGGGATGAATTCCGTGGCCGGACGTATCGATGGTTATGTGGTACAAACATAACTTCGTTACTGTTCCTGCCCCACTGGCATATATTCGGCTATCAAAGTCATGTCGGACTCGGATAAGATCGCTTTGGCTTTCAGCAAGTGCCTGAGCCAACGCGAAAGAGCGAGGTGGGTCGCCACATGGCTGATCCGGGTGCAAGAACAGGTACGACAATCGCCATCTAGATGTGTGAAAGACAAGTCTGGAGCGTTCCAAACACACTCGTTCAACCGATCTTGGGGAAATCGCTGGCTCGATTTCGTCGTAATCATGCAAGGCTGGCAATTGCTCGCGCCGGCCCTACATAGCCGGTTCAAGGAGACTTCGATGACCCGGTTTAATTTTTTAATGGCGAGAGTGCTGGTGACGGCGCTGGCTTTGTCCGCGCTGTGGATACAGCCTGCGGATGCGCGTCGAGGCGGCAGTTTTGGCAGCAGGGGCTCGCGGACCTATTTTGCGCCGGCACCGACCAGCTCCTCACCGGGAAATGTCGCACCAATCCAGCGATCCATGACGACACGCCCGACTACGGCACAAGCGCCTGCCTATGCCCCACAACCCGTGCAACCCACGCCGGGAAGCAGATTTGGCGGTTTTGGCGGTGGGTTGATGGGGGGCCTGTTGGCCGGCGGCCTGATCGGCGGGCTGATGGGCCACGGCATGGGCGGATTTGGTGGTGGCATGGGCGGCGGCGGTTTCCTGATGGGGCTGATCCAGCTAGCGCTGTTAGGTGGAGCCATTTGGTTTGTTGTCGGGCTGTTTCGTCGCAATTCCGCAAATGGACCGGCTACTACCAGGTTCCCGACACTGCAGTCTGACACGGGGTTTCGCGAGCCGGCGGCGCCTCAGCCTTACACGTCGGCAGGCCCGGCAATGCCGAATATTTCGATCACTGACGCAGACAAGGCTGTGTTTGAGCGTCTGCTAATCGAAGTTCAGGATGCGTTCGGGCACGAGGATTACAGTCGCTTGAGGGAACGCACGACCCCTGAAATCATGTCTTATCTGGCCGAAGAGCTCAGCCAGAATGCAACAAATGGCTTGCGCAATGAAGTTACTGCGACCCGTTTGATCGACGCCCAGGTATCCGAAGCGTGGGGCGAAGGGGCCTCTAATTTTGCAACGATAGCGATGCATTATGAAAGCATAGACGTGATGCACGATCGCAATTCCGGCGCCGTCGTCAAAGGCGACCCTAGCCAGCCAACCGAAACAACCGAGCTTTGGACATTCATCAGGGACGGATTTGCGCCCTGGAAGCTTTCCGCGATTCAGGAGGTTTGAGCAGGCGCGCGCAAAGTCTGATTCTTTGAACGCTAAGGCCTGCTCGGCGCAGCCCCGCCGGGCAAATTGATTGAAGGTTTGCTGCGGTTCTTGTCCGGTGGGATCAAACATAAGGACGTGGATCAGCACGGGCCCCCGGAACGGGTCAGCGATTCCAGGGCATCCGGGTTGGCAGATCCGGCTTGCGAAACCAGTTCGCGGCTTGGCCGATTGACGAAGCGCTTTGGGTCGATCTGGAATGCCTGATCAAGGATTGTTGTTCGAGATGCAGGGCCGACTGCAGGATTTGGTGAAGCTCAGGTCCGCTAGCAGGAAGGTGTTGGCGGTCATGGACAGGCCAAGGTCGGCATGGGTAGTGAATTCACCGGGCGTAACGCCATGGCTGGCGTCGCTGTCCGCGAACAGCAGCTTGAACAAGATAACGCTCTGGGTGCCTGCGATGGACGATGCCAACCAGGATATTCCCGGCATGTTGGCTGCCGGCTGGTCGGCGAGGCTTTCCCCCTTTGGACATCCATTCTATGCGGGCAGCGACAGGGGTCGAGCCCCGACGAAGAACATGGGTGGCGGATGAGCGATTTACCGGGGCTGTTGCATAAGGGTGCGCGCTTTTTCGGGATGCAGGCGCCGACATCGCGCGGGCGGATGGCGCACACTTTTGTCGGCGCTGCATTCGGCATTTTCTTTACTGGATTCCTTGTGCGACTGTGGTTGATCGGCCCGGCGGGGATGCCGGCATTGGTCGCACCCATGGGCGCTTCTGCCGTGCTGGTCTTCGCGGTTCCTGCCAGTCCCCTGGCACAACCTTGGGCGATCATCGGTGGCAACACCATCTCCGCGCTGTCTGGCATCTTCTGGATGAAATTGCTCGGCGACCCGGTCTTCGCTGCGGGCCTGGCGGTCGCCACCGCCATTGCAATGATGAGTCTCGCGCGTTGCCTGCATCCGCCCGGTGGCGCTGTCGCATTGACCACCGTCATTGGCGGACACTCGATCGCTGCCGCCGGATGGGCGTTTGCATTCTACCCGGTTGCGGTGGATTGCATCGTGCTGGTGTTGGTGGGCTGGCTGTATAACACGGCCACCCGCGGCAATTATCCGCATCGCGCCACCAGCTATGTCACGCCTGCGCCCGCTGCTGCGGGGTACACGCTGGGAGATATCGAATCCGTGCTCGCACAATATGACGAACTGCTCGACGTCAGCACCGAGGATCTGGACTCTCTTTTCCGCCAGGTTGAAAGCCGGGCTTATCGCCGTTTGCATGGCGTCATCCGCTGCGAGCAGATCATGCAGCGAGATGTCGTCACCGTTTCACCGGACGCCTGCGTCGAACAGGCGCAAAACCTGTTCACTGCGCATCAGTTGCGGGCCCTGCCTGTGGTCGATGGTGAAGGCCATCTGGAGGGAATGCTCTCGGCAAGTATGCTGACGAAGCCAAAAGAGCTGTCCATTGCCGCGGTGATGGATGTCTCGCCCTGCATCGCGCCGCCGAACACGCCGATTGACGAATTGCTGCCGCTTTTGTCTGGCGGGATCTATCACGAAGCGGCGGTTGTGGATAAGCAGGGGCACTTACTGGGCCTTGTTACCCAGACCCAATTGCTCTCAGCCTTGTGGCGCGGACATATTGCCGAGCAGATCACGTTATCGGGAGCTTAGGACCGACGCCGGGCCCATTGCACTGCTTTTGTCCGGTTCATGGCAATCATCAAATGGACTGCTCCAGCGCCTGAGCAGTATGGCGGGGCGATTACCCCCGCCGCCATGTCTTTCCACCTTCGCCGTTGACCGAATGCGTCCAGCGTCATGCCGGCCCTGACTTTGCTTTGGGCGCAACGTTGAACCAGCACAAGAGACACCACCTCGACCGCCTTCCTGAAGGGGTAGGGGCTCAGGAGTGCCCTTTGTTTGCCAGTTCCACCAAGCTGTCCGGCGCCAGCACTTGCGGTAAATGCTGCGCCGCGCGGCCGCCCGCCGGATACCAGACATACAACGGCACCCCGGCCGCGCCTTGTCCGGTGAGGTAGCGGGTGATTGCGGCATCGCGCCGGGTCCAGTCGCCTTTCAGCACCACTACGCCGGCGCGGGCGAAGGCGGCTCTCGTGGCCTCGCGCTCGATGGCGAAGCGTTCGTTGACCTTGCAGGTCAGGCACCAATCGGCGGTGAAATAGGCGAATACGGGGTGGCCGGTGGCCAGGGCCGCCTCCAGCGCGACTTCGCTGAACGGTTGCGCCGGCAGGAGCTCAGGCGCTTCGGCTGCGGGCGCATGGACCTGCGGCGGCAGCACCAGCGCGCTCAGCACCACCAGCGCCGCCGCGCCCATGGCGACCCGCGAGGCAACCGCGCGGCCAGCCCGCTGTTCGCGGCCGGTCCATGCCAGCAGCGCGATCAGGGCAGCGGTGATCGCGATGGCGGAGCCGGCGAAGCCCCAGCCGCCCAACCGGCTTGCCAGCCACGCCAGCGCCAGCGCGGTCAGGCCCATCGGCACCGCCATCGCCTTGCGAAACCACACCATCCAGCGACCGGGCCGGGGCAATGCCCGGCGCAGCGCCGGTACCAGCGCGATTGCCACGAACGGCAGGGCGATACCCACGCCCAGTGTCGCAAACAGGAGTAGCGCGGGCAGTAACGGCAACAGCAGGGCTGCGCCCATCGCGCCAGCCATGAACGGTCCGGTGCAAGGGGTCGCCACGAACGCCGCAAGCAGCCCGGTGGCGAACGCGCCGCGCGGAGAGGCAGTACTGGCAAAACCGGGCACCGCAAATTCGAACAGGCCCAGCAGATTGGCGGTGATCGCAGCGGCCAGCGCCAACAGCGCGGCCACCACGGCGGGCTGTTGCAACTGGAAGGCCCAACCAACTTGCTCGCCGCCCGCGCGCAACGCCAGCAGCGCCCCGCCCAGCAGCAGGCAAGCGAGCACGACCCCGGCGGCATAGGCCAGCCCTTCGGCGCGGGCCTGCGCCTGATTGCCACCGGCGCGCGCCAGACTCAGCGCCTTGAGGCTGAGGATCGGGAACACGCAAGGCATCACGTTCAGCAGGACACCCCCCGCCAGCGCCGCCAGCAACAGGAACGGCAATGATGGCAGCGCGGGCGCACCCTGGGCCAGAGGCGTGCCACCGCCGGGTACCGCGCCCGGAACAGCGGTGAAGCTGACGCCGTCGCCCGCGTCGTTCAGCCGCAATACGGCGGGGAAGCTGGCGGGGGCGAGCGGCGACAGTTTCGCGCGGGCCAACGTGACCAGCAGCATATCGCCGCGTCGCGCAAAGGCTTGCGGCGCAGCGTAATCGACCAGCCGGTCTTCGCTGGCAAAAACATGCGGCTGCGCCAGCGGCAGATTGGCGGGCAGGGGAATCGCAAGGCGAATGCTGTCTTTGGCCACCGCCATATGCGCTTCTGCCCCCAACGGGGCGGGCAAGCGCGCGCGCCAGCCATCGAAACGCGGATCACGCGTGACGGCCGCAGCCGCGGTGCTGATGGGCACCACTGCGGTCAGAAACGCGTGTTCGGGAACGCAGATTTGTACGGTACAGGCCAGCCAGTAGGCCTTGACGCGCAGCGGCAAACTCGTGCCGGGCCGGGCGTCTGTGGGTAATGTCAACCGCAATAGTACCGCATAATCGCGTTGGTAGACATGGTTCATCAGTCCCGCCACGGACAGCGTTTCGGGCACGGGATATAGCAGCGGTCCCGCGCTGGCGCCCTTGGGCAGGGTCCAGTCCAGCCGCATGCCGAAGCCGGCATCGCCGGGGTTGGACCAATAGCCGTGCCAGCCCGGTGACGGCTGCATCAGGATCGCTAGCACCGCCGTGCCGCCCGGTGCGGCCCCGGATTCGGCCAGCAGGGTCGCGGTGATATGCGTCGGCGCGGCGGGCGCGGCGAGCGCAGGCGCGGCGAGCGAAAACGAACCCACGAGCGCGACCATTTGCCACAGCACCGCAACGATTCGGCTAAAGCACGGCATCGACTGCATTCTCCAGAAAGGGCGCCGGCCAGCGGAACCGGCTTTTGTCTGTAGCATCACGCCGCAGGGGCGCAACGTCTCGACATTGTTTGCACGAAGCGCGATAGCAGGAGGGTAAAGGGATTCCCGCCATGATCGTTCCATCTGTCACCCTGGTCCCCGATAGCGATCGCCGCGATCTTGTAATCCTTGGCGGCGGCCTCGTTGGCATGACCTTGGCGCTGGCGGCGGCGCGCGCCGGGATCACCAGTCATGTCGTGGAGCGCGCCGAGCCCGCCGATCTGACCGCAGAGGGAGTCGATGGCCGTGCTTCGGCGATTTCGACCGCCAGTTGGAACCTCTTCTGCAACATTGGGCTGGGCGCGGCGCTGGCGCCGCTGGGCTGCCCGATCGATGCCATCGCGGTCACTGACGGGATGAAGCCGGGCCGTCTCGATTTCCGCCCGACGCCGGATGAAGGCTCGCTGGGAAGAATGTTTGCCAATCGCGATATCCGGCTCGCGTTGCATGCGGCGGTGCGCGAGGAGTCGGCGATTGCCTGGCATACGGGTGTCGAACCAGTGCAACGAGACCGCCATATCCACGGCGTGACGGTGGCGCTGGATGATGGCAGGGTGCTTGGCGGAAGCCTGCTGGTCGGTGCCGAGGGGCGGCGATCGCCAACGCGCGACGAAGCCGGCATTGCGCTGGTCGCCTGGGATTACCGCCACCGCGCCATCGTCGCTGGCCTCACCCACGCGCAGCCGCACGGTAACACCGCGTGGGAAATCTTTTATCCCGATGGGCCATTCGCGCTGCTGCCGCTGATCGATGACGCTCAGGGTCGCCATCGTAGCGCGCTGGTGTGGACCGTGGCCGAACGCGATGCCAAGGGTGTGCTGGGGCTGTCGGACGCCGCTTTTGTGGGTGAGGTTGCCCGCCGGATGGAAGGGCTGTTCGGCGATGTCGAGTTGACCGCGCCGCGCATGTCCTGGCCGCTGAGCTACCAGAATGCGACGCGGCTGACGGGACAGCGTCTGGCACTGGTCGGCGATGCCGCGCATGGCATGCATCCGATTGCCGGGCAGGGGCTGAACCTGGGCCTGCGCGATGTCGGCGCGCTGGTGGAGGTGCTGGGCGAGGGGATGCGGCTGGGGCTGGATCCCGGCGACGCGCAATTGCTGGTGCGCTATGAACGCTGGCGGGCGCTCGATACCTTCACCGTGATGTCGGTGATGGACGGCATCGTTCGGCTGTTCGGGGTGCCGGGCCGCTTGCCATCGGCGGCGCGGCGGCTGGGCATGGGCGCGATACAGCGAATGCCCACGCTCAAGCGCCTGTTCATGAACGAAGCGCGCGGAATGAGCGGGAAACTGCCGGCGTTGTTGCAGGGTTGAAAAATCCCTCGCCCAGAGGGGGATGGTTTTGGTGAATTAGCGCAAAACCGGGTTGACCGGGTTCCCCGCCGTGTCGTGTAGCTGGCGCGGTTCGAGCAGTGCGGTCGTGTCGATCAGGTCCAGCGCGGTTTCGATATTGCGGTAGCGGCGCGCGGCGGCACTCCAGCTGGCAGCGTCGCTGCCGTTTGACAACTTCTGGATGACAGCAATGGCATCGTCGATCCGCCCTTCGCTCAGCGCCATGCGCGCATCGTCGAAGCGGGCATCGGCATTGGAGACCACCGGCCGGTCGCGGCGGATGACGAACAGCTCGGATAATTCACGCGTCACCCGGTTCCACACGGTTTGCTGGCCGGTCGCGGTCAATTGCGGGGCCATCGCCTCCAGCTGGGCGGCAAGCTGGTCCAGTGGCAGCAAATCCTTGCTCTCGGTAATGATCGTGGCAACTGCATTGGGCTGGGCATCCCCAAAGCGCAGCTTGAGCTGGTCCGCCAGATAGCCCAGCGGTGCCCCGCGTTCGACCACCCGCCGAACGGCGAAGGCCACTAACAATGCCTCGGCCCGGGCAGTATTGCCCGATGCTGCCTCCACTCGCAGGTCGAGCCGGTCCTGCCGCTGCTCCATCGCGGCCACGCGGCCTGCCAGCGATATTGCGTCCAGTGCTGGGTTAGTCGGCGGAATTGCGGCCGGGGTGTGCGCAGGCGGGTGAGCGTCGAAATCAGAGCTGAAGTTGGCGCTGTCGTGGAATAGCCCGAGGAGATGGCTGAAATCCGCGCCACTACGCCAGCCCAGCCAGCCCGCCGCGCCCAGCCCCAGCACAAAGGCGACCAAAGTCGCGATCCATATCCTTGGACCGCGTGCCCGCGCGGGACGCAGCAGACCGGGTTCGGACGACAGGTCTTCAGGCATGTGCGCTTATCGCCCCAGTTTCGGCAGATTTGAGTTCTGACACAATTGCTCCGCCAGTGCCAGCATCGCTGTATCGTCGGGCGTTTCGGCACTGACGACCGCCATCCAGCCGCCACCTGCCGCCGCCGCGATGCGCGGGCCCAGCGTCGCCAGCCGCAGTTGCGCCCGAGCGATCTGCATGCGGTCGCATTCGGCGGCAAAGTGCCGCGCCGCCTCGGCGGAATGGAGCAGCACCACCGCCCCGGCCAGCGCGCGCGTCGCCAGCAGCCGGGCCAGGTCCGGGGGCAGGGGCAAGGGGGCACTGTCATAGACCACGTGCTCTATGACGGTGACGCCCGGCGGCGGTGACAGCACGACTCGCGCCCGGCCCGACAACCGCAGCAGGTGGCGATGATTTGGCGCCAGGCTGGCAAGCAGCGCCTGTATTCCGCCCTTGCCTGTCGCTGCCACCGTCAAGCCAGCGGCCTCGGCGGCCTGCGCCGTGGCGGCGCCCACAATATAGGCAGGTTTGTCCCGGTACTGGCGCAGGCCCGCGCCGCCGTGCCGCACGGCATTGGCGCTGCCGATCAGCAGCGCGTCGAAGGTCTCGGGCTCGGGGATTACCCAGTCCACCGGCTGCACTGCGAATAACGGAAAACTCAACGCCTCAAGGCCAAGCTGGCGCGCGGCGGCAAGTGTCTTTGCACCGCCGGGCTCCGGCCGAACGGTAATCAGCAGGGTCATCTCACCGCCAAAGAATGCCCGGTGAAATGGGCGGTAATCGAGCGGGGCGCACGGCCCAGCAACGCGGCGGCCAGACGAGCGGGCGCCGCTGCATCACCGGGGGCAAACCTCGCCTCATCGGCGACACGCGCGGTCCCCTCGGGGCTGAACAACGCGGCGGTAAGCACCAGCTCATCGCCATCGAGCCTTGTCAGCACCGCGATCGCGCTATGGCAATTGCCGCCCAGCGCGGCCAGCAGCGCACGTTCGGCCATGACTGAGGCTCGGCTCGGGGCATGGTCGATGGTGGCCAGCAGCGCCCGGGTTTTGGCATCACCGGTACGACATTCGATGGCAATGGCGCCTTGTCCCGGAGCGGGCAGCCAGATCGCTGCATCGAGAGGCGTGCCGACCCGCGCCTCACCCAGCCGGTTCAGCCCGGCCATGGCCAGCAGGGTGGCGTCGGCGTCGCCCGCTGCCAGTTTCGCCAGCCGCGTGGCAACGTTGCCGCGAAACGGCACGATCCGGCAATCGGGCCGGGCATGGAGCAACTGTGCGGCGCGTCGCGGTGCGCTGGTGCCGATGCGCGAACCCGGCGCCAGGGCGGCGATGCTGGTCGCGCCAACCAGCGCATCGCGGACATCCTCACGCGGCAACACGGCGGCGATGGTAATCCCGGCGGGGCGAAGCGTTTCGACATCCTTCAGCGAATGGACGGCAAAGTCGATCTCGCCATCCAGCAGCCACTGGTCGAGTTCCTTGGTCCACAGCGCCTTGCCGCCGATCTCGGCCAGCGGTCGGTCAAGTATCCTGTCGCCGCTGGCGGTTACCGGGACGATCTCGATCTCGAGACCGGGAAAAGCGTGAAGCAGCCGGTCCCGTGCTTCGCCAGCCTGCGCCAGCGCCAGCGGTGAACGCCGGGTGCCGAGGCGTAGCGCAGCAGCGCGGGGGGAAATTTCGGCGGGCATCGCGGCTTGTGCTAGGCGGGATTGGCTTTAAGGGAAAGAGCAGGATGGTACCAAGATCGTTGCCAAAAGACATGATCGTGCTTGGGATTGAATCGTCGTGTGACGAGACTGCGGCTGCGTTGGTGCGCGCGGACCGGACGATCCTTGCACAACATATCGCTTCGCAGGATGATGACCATCGCCCTTATGGCGGCGTCGTGCCCGAGATTGCCGCGCGCGCGCATGCCGAGCGGCTGGCGCCGCTGATCGCCGCGACGCTGGCCGATGCCGGGATGACGCTGGCCGATGTCGATGCTGTTGCCGCGACCGCCGGGCCTGGGCTGATTGGCGGGGTCATGGTCGGTCTGGTCACCGCCAAGGCGCTGGCCATGGCGGCGAACAAGCCGCTGCTTGCAATCAATCATCTGGAAGGTCACGCGTTGTCGCCGCGCCTTGCAGACCCGGCGCTGCACTATCCGTACCTGCTGCTGCTGGTGTCGGGCGGGCATTGCCAATTGCTGCTGGTCGCGGGCGTTGGCCGCTATCGGCGGCTGGCCACGACCATCGACGATGCCCTGGGTGAGGCATTCGACAAGACCGCCAAAATCCTGGGGTTGGGTTATCCCGGCGGCCCGGCGGTGGAGCGGCTGGCGGCAAGCGGAAATTCACGAGCGGTGGCGCTGCCACGTCCGTTGCTGGGCAGCATCGAACCGCATTTTTCTTTCGCCGGATTGAAAAGCGCAGTGATGCGCGCGAAACAAGCGCAAGTTGCAGGGAATTATACTGATGCCGATCTTGCCGCTGCCTTTCAGCAAGCCGCGATCGACTGCGTCATCGACCGGACGCGGCGAGCCCTGATGGCCGTGCAAGCGGGCGATACCGCGATCACTGCGCTGGTCGTGGCCGGCGGGGTGGCCGCGAATGCAGCGATGCGCACGGCATTGGCCGCGCTGGCCGCCGCGCATGATTTGCCGTTCGTGGCGCCGCCGCTGGCACTGTGTACCGACAATGCCGCGATGATTGCCTGGGCAGGAGTGGAACGGCTGGCATTGGGACAAAACGATCCGCTCGATTGCCCGGCGCGCCCGCGCTGGCCGCTTGACCCAGATGCTGTCGCAGTGCGCGGTGCCGGGGTGAAGGCGTGATGGCAGCGGTCGGCGTCATCGGCGCGGGCGCGTGGGGCACCGCGCTGGCGGCAATGCTGGCCAGCGACGGCAGCCCGGTTATGCTGTGGGCGCGTGAGCCCGAACTGGCCGTGGAGATCAACACCAACCGCATTAATACGCCGTATCTGGCTGGGATAACGCTGGCGGGTGGAATTACGGCGACGAGCGACATTGCGGATCTTGCCGATCTGCCGGTGCTGCTGGTGGTGACGCCGGCGCAGCATCTGGCCGCAGCGCTCGTTTCCCTGCGCATGGATGGGCGCCCGTGCGACCTCGTGCTCTGCGCCAAGGGTATCGAGGCGGGCAGCGGCCGGCTGATGGTCGATATCGCGCGGGAGACGGCGCCGGGGGCGGCGCTGGCGGTGCTGTCGGGGCCGACTTTCGCGCGCGAGGTGGCACTGGGCCTGCCGACTGCGATAACGCTGGCCTGCGCGGGGGGCGAGGCGCAGTGGCAGCGGCTGTCGCGCGCTATCGGCCGGCCTAATTTCCGGCCATATTATTCCGACGATCTGGTCGGCGCGGAGATCGGCGGCGCGGTCAAGAACGTGCTCGCCATCGCCTGCGGCGTGGTCGACGGGCTTGGCCTTGGCGAAAATGCGCGTGCGGCGCTGATTGCGCGCGGCTTTGCCGAGATGTTGCGCTTTGGCGCGGCGCTGGGCGCGCGGGCAGAAACGCTGTCGGGCCTGTGCGGGCTGGGCGACCTCGTGCTGACATGTGCCTCGACCGCCAGCCGTAATTATTCGCTGGGCCGGGCGCTGGGTCAGGGGATCGACGTTGCCGCCGCGCTGGCGGGCAAGCTCAGCATTGCCGAAGGCGCGCATACCGCCCCGGTGCTGGCCGGGCTGGCGGAGGCGCGCGGTATTGCCATGCCCATCGTGGCCGCCGTCGCGCGGCTGCTGGCCGGCGGAGTGGCGCGGGACATCGTGTCCGATCTGCTGGCGCGCCCGCTGACGGTGGAAAATGGCGCGCAGCCGCAGATGAGTGCGCCGGCTTGACCACGCCCGTCGCTACCCAGCAAACCGGCGCCATTCAGGCAGACAACGCCGACATCGCCGCACTCGCACGCGGCGGGCGCACCAATTTTCTCGGGTTTTTGCTCCGGCTTGCGGCGCGATTGCCGTTTCTGTTCATCGCTGGCCGCCTGTACGGCGCGGAGGCGCTGGGACGCTTCGCCTCGGCGATGGTGATGATCGAACTGGCCGGGCAGTTGTGTACGCTGGGGCAAAAGCGCGGGCTGGCCCAGCGCTTGTCCGAGGATGAACGCCATCCCGCCAATATCGTCGCCGATGGCATGGTGCTGAGCCTGGGGATTGCGATAGTGGTGAGCGTGTTGCTCTATCTCTTCCCTGAGCCGATGTTTCCCAGCGGGCATTACACGGCGATCGACCGGTTGCTGGTTACCGCCATCTTGCCCGCTACGCTGACCGATATTGCGCTGGCCGCGCTGGCTTATCGCTACGATGTTGGCACCACGGTCCGATCGCGGTCCGTGGTCGAGCCCTGGTCGCTGTCGATCGCCGCAGGCGCTTGCTGGTACCTGGCTCCGCATGGCGGGCTTTCCGCAAGCGGCTTGTCGATTGCCTATATTATTTCGATCTACGCCTCGGCGCTGGCCGCGCTGGTGCCGCTGCTGCGCAGCTATGGCCTGCCTCACCAATGGACCCCGCATCCGCTGCGGATCGGTCAGTTGGCGATCTCGACCATGCCGCTGGCCGCCGCCGACGCGGTGGAATGGGGCACGCGCAAGCTCGACATCGCGATACTCGGTCTGTTTACCGGGCCGGCGGCAGTGGGCGTCTATTATATTGCCCAGCAAGTCGCCAGCCTGCCGCAAAAGCTGAAGACCAGCTTCGAGCCGATTTTGGGCCCCGTGATCACGCGCAATCTGAAAATGCGAAATTACCCCGAGATCGCGCGACAGGTCTGTCAGGTCGGCTTCTGGATCACCGCTGCGCAGGCCGGGATTGCGCTGGCGTTGGGCATCCCCGGTCGGGGCGTAATGGGGCTGGTCGGGCCGCATTTCGTCGGTGGGACCGGTGCGCTGGCCTTTTTGCTACTGGGCGAAGTTGCCGCCGCCACCGCCGTCGTCAGTGAAGCAGTGCTGATCTATATCGCCCGCATGCGGAACCTGATCGTGTCGCTCGCGACCATTGCGCTGCAGGGGTTGTTGACGGTAGGCGGCATCCTGCTGGTCAAGCGGTTGGGGCTGGGCGAGCTTTACCGCGATGCGGCGGCGGCAATATCGCTGATGCTGGCGCTGGGCATCGCCTCGATCGTCAAGTCGCGGATGCTGTCGCGCCTGCTTGGCGAGCCGATCAACAACTGGCGCTGGGCGCTGTTTCCGGCGGTGGCGAGCGCGGGGTTGACGGGCTGGCTGGTGGTGCATTTCCTGCCCGAATGGGCCGAACTGATCCTGGGCATCCCGGCGATCCTGGGCCTGTATTGCTGGGTGCTGTGGCACAAGGGCTTTGGCCCCGATGACCGGGTGCTGTTCCGGCGCGATGCCGGCAGCGCTGCCGACGTGGCGGCGCGAGCAGAGGCGGGCGCGGCTACCACGCGGCTGGCCGAAGCCGGACAGGTCTGACGCGCGAATGGCCGGGCATCGGATATCCTTGATCTGCGCGGGCGCAGTGAGCGTTGCGGTGATTGGCGCGGGCGCCTCGGTGGTGCATGCCCCGCGTGTGGTGGCGCGGCTAGATCATGCCGCGCGTTGGGAGCTTGATCGGGCAGGCGGGAGCAGCGTGCGCGCAAGTTTTGCCGATCGCCATGGCTGGCTGACCCGCCATCCGACGCTGAGCGGCGGGGATCGTCTGGACGACGCTGCTCGGATCCGGGCCGCTGCGGCGGTCGCCGCGATCCCCGGCGTCGGCGGGGTTAACTGGGCGCCGCGCGCGCGCCGCTCATCCCGATCGGAGCCCGACGCGCCGGCGGTGCAGTGCCAGCGCAGCATCGAAGCCATCCTGCGCGCCCGCTCGATCCGCTTTGCCGAAGGCAGCACCGCGATCGATCCCGGCAGCCGCGACCTGCTCGACGAAGTGGCGGCGGCGCTGCGCCCCTGTACTGGCCCCGGTACAGGGGCCGTGATCGCGATCTCCGGGCATACTGATACCGGCGGCGACGCTGCAGCTAATCTTGCGCTGTCGCAGGCTCGCGCCGATGCTGTGCGGCAGGCGCTGGGCTGGCGCGGTATCCCGCTGGCCGGGCTGCACGCGCGGGGCATGGGTGACAGCGTGCCATTGCCGGGGCTCGATCCCGCCGATCCCGCCAACCGCCGCATAGAATTTGCGGTGATCGCACCGATGGTGCTGGTGCCAACTCCGGTCGATACCCCGGGGCCTGGTTAGGGAGAAGCTCATGCCGTTGTGGCTGGAAATTGAGGTCTTGCTGATGTTGGCCTATGGTGCGGGGCTTGGCATCGGCTGGCTGCTGTGCGCCGTGGTCGGGTTGGCGCGGCGATAATAGGAGAGCAGGCGATGATTGTTATCGTACAGGAAAATTGGCTGGCCTTGGCGCTGGTGCTGCTGATCGGCCTGCTGGTTGCCTGGTGGATATGGGGGCGGAGCAGCACTGATCGGCGCGAGCGCCATCGTGCGCCCGATGCACTTGACGAAGGCGCTGCCCCCGCCGCGCGCAACCAGGCATTTATCGATGCCCCCAGCGCTGCCGCCGCGGTCGCCGCGCCGCTCGCCGCCACCGGCCCGGATATTCTTGGCGGAATTGGCGAGATTGCCGCGTGGGGCGCCGCGCGTGAAGTCGATAACATCGAGCCGCCCGCCGCGGCGCCGTCCCCGGTTGGTACGCCTGACGCCCAGACCGCCGGCGCGCCTGCCGCGTGCGATGACTTGACCCGCATCAAGGGCGTAGGGTCGAAATTGTCGGCCCGCCTGGCCGAATTGGGGGTGACTGGTTTCGCCCAGATCGCTGCCTGGAGCGATGCCGATCTCGCCCGCATCGACGGTGCGCTGGGGGTCTTTGCGGGCCGGCCGGTCCGCGATAACTGGGCCGTACAATGCCGATTTCTTGCCGCCGGGGACGTGGCCGGATATGAGGCGAAATTCGGGAAGTTATAACGGTTGAGGGGTAAACTTGTGGTTGCCGCCATGCCGGGCATGGGGACATGGCCTGCTCGTTTCTGGCGGTGACCGGTTAGGGGTGGGAACGCAGGCAGGCTTGGGTTATCATCGCCAATGCCGGTGATCGTCACCGCTTGCGGATTGAGGTCTGGTCATGCAAAGGCGTCAACTATTAGGAGGCCTGCTCGCTACCGCGAGCCTGAGCGCGCTGATAATGCCAACCGGCAGGTCGAGCACTTCTGGAGGTGCAGGCAGTCGCCTGCCTCTTGTGCGCGGCCGCATCGGCCAACTTCCGCAGGCCGATAGAGACCAGGGAATGGGCGCGACCGATACAGCGGGGTTTGTGAAGTATTTTCCACTTCGTGCGTCGGGGGCTCAACAAATCTGGATCGACACTGTGGGCGGCGCCTCGTCTTATAACGGACTGAGTCCCTATCCGGGCTATCGGATGAATGGTACCGGGCCGCACCAACAGCTCGGCGCCACTGGTCGCGGCGCGCCAAATACCAGTTTTGGGCCTAAGAATACATACGTCGATGCCATGAATTCCGTGTCTCCTACGCTGCCGCACGGGGAAGGAAATCAATTTTTCTTCGCCGAAGGGCAGGTTTTCATCATCGACAAATTGCGTTCCGGCGGAATGTATTATCATGGCATGGGAGCAACTTACCCGGCATGCTTCCAGTCCTATGATCTGCAAGATCCATTGAACGCAACCAAGCATGGCCGGGCAGGTACCGGATCGCAAGGCGCACGGCCAATCTGGAAGCTGGGGACGGGCACATGGCCAGGTAACGGCCGGGGCGACGCCG
>JAYUBN010000147.1:0-4174 GCA_043740855.1 Sphingomonadales bacterium
GTCGACACTGATAAGCGGAGGGCAACCTTGGCTAAATTCTAGTATTCCATCGTGGTTTGTCGCTTTGGCAGCAGCGTCGAGTCCTGGACCGAACGCTTCTCCATGCGAATCGCCCCAGATAAAGACCGTCGGCACGCGGTCCGCCCGCCCGATCGCGCATTGTTTGGATTTTGGACCAACGTCTTGGCAATGCGCAAGGCCATGTTGGTTAATGTCGGTCAGCAGACGCGCAGTCTGCATCGAAACGCGATCGGGGAACCCGTGAAACGCCGAAACGGTGTAACAAGCGGTAATGACCGCTGCGCAAGCGCCGATTGATGCGCAAAACAGCCTTTTTCGCGCAGGCCAGCCGCCTCGGAACGGCTGCTCGATATAATGCCATGACACCAAAGAAAAACTTGCGGCAACCGCGACACCGACAGTCGGCGAGAACAGCGATGTATATTTTCCAAAGACGAGCACTGGCCAATGCCAGAGGTAAAGTGAATAGGAAACGAGCCCGATTCCAACCAATGGGTTGAGTGAAAGCGCTTTGCTTGTCCACGTTGAGCCATGAATGCCCGCAGCAATGATCATGGCAGCGCCACCGCAGGCGAAGGCCTGGGCTATCAAGGGGGGGGGCTTACTACGCCGCGAGAGCCGAGCGCCACACCGATCAGTACCAAGCCGGCAAATGCCACGATCTCGCGCGTGAAACGCCGTGCCAGCGCCTTTGGTTCAGTAAGTGCAACTATGCTGCCGATTCCCAATTCCCAGGCCCGGGGTGGCAGGTTGTAAAATTGAAATCCAGGAGATCTACTGGCGAGCCAGGCAGACAAGGTGAAAGAGCCAACCACTCCCGCACCGACAAGCCAACGCAAATTTGAATCTGTACGCAATTTACGAAAAATGAAGATAATCGGAAATACAAGATAGAACTGTTCCTCAACGCCAAGTGACCAGGTATGAAGTAGCGGAATAGTGTCACTTGTCGGCGCGAAGTAATTGTTTGTAAATCTCCAGAACCAGATATTGGCCGTGAAAGTTGAAACGGCAATCGCCGAACGGCAGAAATCCACCAGATCCTGCGGAGTGAAAATTGTGAAGGCTGCAAAGCCGGTCACGGCGAGCATTGCAATCAGCGCAGGCAGGATTCTACGTGCCCGCCTCTCGTAGAACCGAGCGATCGATACCGCGTCATTTTGGGCGTCGCGCGCGAGAATTCCGGTAATCAAGTAGCCAGATATGACAAAGAATATATCCACGCCCAAGAAGCCTTTGGGCAAGGCATTTGGCCAGGCGTGAAAGGCGATGACCGATCCGACCGCAATCGCGCGGAGGCCGTCGATATCCCGCCTTCGAGCAAATCCGCTCACGAACAATTTCCTCAAATTTTTATTGGGAGCGCAGCCTTTGACGACGCCGCATCCGTGGCATAGGCCATCACTCGAAACAAGCTATGCCGGTCCGATCGCACAACAGCGACATTTGCAGTTCGGGCACCCATAACGTCGGTACTCGTCCGCCCTAGCCAATCATCGTTTGGGATAGACGATCCCGACCAGTTCCCACTCCTTTTCCCCGCCGGGCAGCGTGACGCAGCGGATGTCGCCGACGGCGGCGCCGCGAAGCGCGCGGGCAAGCGGGCTCGACCAGCCGATGCGGCCGTGGTCGGCGTCCTGTTCGTCGTCGCCCACCAGGGTGACGGTGCGGTGGTTGTCCAGTTGATCCGCGAGCGTGACGGTGGCGCCGAAGTAGGCGCGGCTGCGGTCGGGCTGGTGGGCGGGGTCGATCACCCGCGCGGCTTTCATGCGGCGGGCGATATGCGACAATTCGCGGTCGATCTCGCGCATGCGCTTGCGGCCATAGAGATAATCGCCATTTTCAGAGCGATCGCCGTTGCCCGCGGCCCAGCTGACGATTTCGGTGATCGCCGGGCGTTCGGTGCCAAGCAGGTGATCGTAGCGCGCGCGCATGGCGGCGAAGCCGGCGGGGGTAATGGGGTTGCCGTCGGGCTTCATCGTGGATGCCGCCTTCAACCCGGCTTTCTTTTCCCCAGGAAGTGGCTGAGCGGATTGGCTCCGCGATAGCTGGCGCGATCGGGGTTCATCGCCTCGTAAACCACCGCGTTTTCGAGCACGTGCTGGACATAGCCGCGCGTTTCGGTGAACGGGATGCGTTCGATCCATTCGATCCAGTCGATCTCGCCATTGCGCGGATCGCCGTTGGCGCGCAGCCACTTGTTGACGTTGCCCGCGCCGGCGTTGAACGCCGCGATCGCCAGCGGATAGCTGCCGCCGTAGTAGTCCATCAGCCGCCCGACGTATGTGGCGCCGATCGTCAGGTTGTAGCGCGAATCGTCGGTCAGCGACGATGCGCTGTAGCTCATGCCCAGCTTGCGCGCCTCTTGCGCGGCGGTGCCGGGCATCAGCTGCATCAGCCCGCGCGCGCCGGCGTGGCTGATGGCGTTGTTGGCGAACTGGCTTTCCTGCCGGGTGATCGCGTGGACCAGCGTCCACGAACCATCGTAGCCGGCGGGTACCGGGATCAGCGGGAAGGCGATGCGCTGGAAATCGGTGAAGCCCTTGGCCTCGGCGGTCTGGCCCACGACCACGCCCAGGTCACGCCGGCCGATCTGGCGCGCCAGATCGGCGACCATGTTGAACTGGCCGGGGGTCTGCTGGTGTTCGCTGACTTCCTGGAAGTACTTGAGCGCGGTCAGCCAATCGGCATCGCGCGCGACCGCTTTCACCGCCTGCGTCAGCGGCTGTGCGGCGAAGCGCGCGCGGTCCTCCGGCGTGGGTTGCGCGACCGATTCGGACGGGAACGGCGGGATCGTCTGGCCGAGCCGTTCAAGCGACAACTGGCCGTAGAACTGATCGGCATAGCGCGCGGCTTGCGCAAACTCGGCTTGCGCCTCGGCTGCGCGGCCGGCTTGGGCAAACGCGCGGCCCGCCCAGTAGAAGCCTTTGGAGCGTGTGCCCGGCGTGCGCGCGGCTGCGCCGTAGCGATGGAACAGCGTGGCTGCATCGGCCGCGCTGCCCAACTCACGCAGCGCGGTGCTACCGCCGAGCCAGGTCAGCGAGGTGTAATTGTCGCGGATCGGGAAGCTCAGCCGCGCGATGTCCTCACCAGGATCGAAGGCGTCGTCGATCTTGGCGGCGATCCGCACCGCGGCGCGCGCGTTGCCCGAGGCTACTGCACCGCGCGCATTGGCGAGCATCTCTGTCACCCAGCCCTCGCGGTCGAGCGGCTTGCGCGACAGGCGCGGGCGGCTGGCCAGCAGTTCGGCCGCGGCGCTCGATTGCCCCTGCCGGCGCAACTGGCGGGCGCGTGCGTGGATATACCCGGGATCGGCGTTGAGCGCGGCCATGTCGATCGCCATGCCCGTGCCCAAGGGGTCCGATCCGGCCAGCACCGCCAGCCGCGCCGCCGCAATCCCGCGATAGGCGGGCGAGGTAAGACCGAGTTGCCGTTCAGCCTGCGCCTGCGCGCTGGCCCACAGCAGCGCATCCATCCGCGCGTCCTGGTCGGCGGGGGTGAAGCTGTTGCCGAAAGTGGATGCGATCGCGGCTTCGGCGGTGTCGCTCATCGGCCCGCCGCGCCACGCCTGGTTGGCGAGTGCGGCGCTCTCGCCCCGTCCGACGCCGCGCAGCGCCAGCGCATATTGCGCGCGCGCGGGGTTTGTCAGCGGCGGGAAGCGGTCGAAATAGGCGACCAGCCGCGCCGCATCGGGGCTCTCGCGATCGAGCGCGGCTTCGGTTGTGCGGCGCAGCTTCTCTTCTTCGGGAAAGCCGGGGTAAGCGAGCAGGAACCCGGCATATTCGGAAAAGCTGTAGCTTTTCGTGGCGGAGAGCGCCTGCCATTTGTCCACCGCTTGCGCCATCGGCGTGCGTTGCCCGGCGATCAGCGCGGCGCGCGCGCGGTCCCACTCGCTGCCGTCGCTGGCGTGGCAGGCGGTTGCGCCAAGAACCATGGCGCCCACCACGGGGGCGAACAGCGACACACTCGCGGCCCGAAGCAAAAGCGATTTCACGTCCATGCTGGACATTGTGCGCAATGGCTCCTTATCAGGCGCTGAATAGCGTGACGTGTACGAAAAGCCGGACACGTTTGAAAAAGGTATTGGCAAGGAACCCCCCACAGGCGCAGCGCCGAACCGCGCCTCGGGTTGGTTCATGCTTACAAGGGGGAT